>JAYUWZ010001177.1:0-2429 GCA_043753265.1 Verrucomicrobiaceae bacterium | reverse complement strand
ATGATACGTGTCTTTTCGCGGCCCTCGCTCTGCTGGCGCCGCAGCCCGGTAATCCACACGGCGAGTTCGTTGAACTTCTTCTTCAGCGGCTCCACCTTGCGCACCGTGCAGCATGCATCGGGCGCTTTCTTCCACAGTTCGGGGCCAAATTCCACGGCCTGCTGTTCCACCGTCAGGTCTGGCTTTAACGACTCGATGGAAATGCCCCAAAACTTTTCGAGCTTGCCCTTGAGTTCATACGTCTCGGGAAAGAGCAGCCCAGTATCCAGCGTGAACACGGGAAGGTTGAACCCAGCGCGCACCGCGTGATCAATCATCACCAGCCCTGCGCCTTGAAAACTGGTGCCGATGGCGGCCCGGGGGCCAAAGCGCTTGGCAATCCAGCCAAGAATATCCACCAGCGATGCGGATTCAAACTCCGCCGCCAGTTTCTTGACGTCTTCCGCGGAGATTTCACTGAGCTGCAATGACATTGGTAGAAAAAAGGACAATTAGTCTCACGCTATCGCCCACCATTTGCAAGGTCGGAAAGATTTTACCGCCAGCCATCGAGATTCTGGGGTGGTTGGCAAAAAAGCATAGTGCGCACCGCGCCGCTGCTTCTATAGTGCCCGCTCATGCCTACCGAACCTCTTGTCATTGCTGGCCGCACCTTCCAATCGCGGCTCTTGCTCGGCACGGGAAAATTTTCGTCCAACGAGGCGATGGCCGGAGCACTCGCCGAAAGCGGGACGGAAATCGTCACCGTGGCCCTGCGCCGCGCCGACCTCACCGGGAAGGGCGATCCCTTTGCCAACATCCTCGATTTCATCGATCCGAAAAAATACCTCCTGCTACCCAATACGAGTGGAGCCATGAATGCCGACGAGGCCGTGCGCCTCGCCCGGCTCGCCCGCGCGGCGGGGATCAGCGACTGGGTGAAGCTGGAGATCCACCCCGACCCTCGCTACCTGCTGCCCGACCCCGTCGAGACCCTGCGCGCTGCGGAGATTCTCGTGAAGGAGGGGTTCATCGTGCTGCCTTATATCAATGCAGACCCCGTGCTCGCACGGAGGCTGGAGGACGTGGGAACTGCCACTGTGATGCCGCTGGGATCGCCCATCGGCAGCAACCGCGGAATCGAAACCCGCGCGCAAATCGAAATCATCCTGGAGCAGTGCAGCATCCCGGTGATCGTGGATGCCGGCATCGGCGCGCCCAGCCAGGCGGCGGAGGCCTTGGAAATGGGTGCCTCCGCCGTGCTCGTGAATACCGCCATCGCGATTGCACCCAACCCGGAGCGCATGGCACGCGCCTTCCGCATGGCGGTGGATGCTGGCCGCGAGGCCTACGAAACCGGGCTCGGTGAACGCGCCGTGCGCGCATCCGCCACTTCACCCCTCACAGGATTTCTCCACTCCGCAGCATGACAGCCCGCAGGCCCAAATGGGTCACCGCAATTAGCGGCCTCGCGATGTTCATGGCAGTATTTGAAATCTGCTACTCGCTATTTACCGTGGGCACCCCTAGCTCCCTCGCTACCGTGGAATGGGTTCGCGCGTATCCTGCTGCCGCGACTGTCTACGTGACCACGACCGCTCTGTTTAGCGGCATCGTGGTGGTGGCAGGCTACTTCATCATGCGCGGAAAAGACTGGGCGCGGTGGACCTACCTCGTCGTATCCACACTCCGTTTCGCCCTCGCATTTGGGGCGTTGGCATCCGCCGAGCCAAGCGCACGCTCCATCCAATACAACGGCGCGATGATCCCAAGTATCATCCTTTTGCTGGCCGCCTACGTGGTATTCTTCATGCGGGACGCGCGCGACTTTTTCCACGCCGGGGGCCGCCCATGGTGGCAGGTGCAGGAGGAGGAAGACGCAAGGAGATAACCGTGCGCGCAAGCCTCGAAGATTTCATCCTTCATCTCGCCACAGAGCGGGGGCTCTCGGACAATTATCAACTCAGCACCCGCCGCTCGCTGGAGGCCTTCATGGGCTGGGCGGAAAAGACGCGCGGCCTCCTTTTGCCGCAGGCGGTGACGCTCGGCGACATCCAGGAATTCCTCGGCCACCGCAAGCGGCTGGGTCTCGCAGCGGCGAGCATCAAGCTGGAGGTCGTCGCGATTAAGATTTTCTTCCGCTGGCTCGCAGGTGAAAAGCGCATCCTCCGCGACCCCTCGGAAGTGCTCCCTCTCCCCCGCATCGAGCGCTATCTTCCGGAGACCCTCAATGAGCAGCAGGTGGAGCAGTTACTGGATGCGCCCGACACCACCCTGCCCCTCGGCCTTCGCGACCGCGCCATGCTGGAACTCCTCTACGCGAGCGGGCTTCGCGCGAGCGAACTCACTGGAGCCCGACTAGAGTCGCTCGACCTCGACACACGCTTCATCCGTGTCACCGGCAAGGGAGGCAAGACGCGCATCGTCCCCATTGGTACCAAGGCATGCGA
>JAYUWZ010001176.1:0-5316 GCA_043753265.1 Verrucomicrobiaceae bacterium | reverse complement strand
GAGGGCGTCGATGTTGATTACGAGAAATCGGCCGACTACTATGAATACGCCGCCGTGATGGGATTCCCCCCGGCCGCCAACGAACTTGGACTGCTCATCGCGCAAGGCCTCGGAACTGAGGTGGACAACGTGGAAGCCTACGCATGGATCGCCTACGCGGTGGAGCAGGGCGACGACCACGCCGCCAAAAACATCGTCCAACTCGAGGAACTCCTCGGCGACGATCTGCCAAAGGCAAAAGAACGCGCCGCGGAAGTCTCCGCACTCATCGAGGAAAACCTGGAGACCGGCGGGGAGTAATGCCCGCAACACTTCCGCCATCTCCTCCGCGCACGTGGCTCTCCATCCTTGCGCGCGTTGCCGCGTCGCTCTTGTTTCTCTTGGGTTTGCTGCTGGCCTGGGGCCTCCTGTCGAGTCTTCAGGCAGTCGGCTGGGCCATCGCCGGCCTTAAAACCACCTCCGCTCCCCAGCACACCCTGTGGATACTCCTGGTGCCATGGTTCGTATACGCTTACTTCGTCGTCAGCGCAGTGGCCGTCGTCGCCACGGGCAAAAAGCGCGCGCTCGTCATATGCGCAGTGCTGGCTCACGCACTGCTCCTGTGCGCGTTAATCGGCCTGGCATTCATCGGCTCGGCCGAAAAGGGCTTTTTCTCCGCCTTTGTCGTCGTGTTGCAGTTCACCCTCCGCCAACTCGCACTGTGGATTGGAATCTGGATCGCAATCATAGTGACCGCAAAGCAGCCCGAGGCACTCGTCCCCACCCCCATTCGCGAAACGCCCAGTCCCATTTAAAGCCGCAACCATCCACCTGCGATGCTATCGCTTGAGGCACCCAGTTGTGGGAGTGTCCGTTACTTCTTCCCAAAAGCCGTGAGCAAAATCACCGCTCCCAGGATCAAGCTCCCCGCCATCACCATCCCCGTCGGGATCGCCTCGTGCAGCACGAAATGCCCGAGCATGATGGCCACAAGCGGATTCACATATGCATAGGTCGACACGCGCGAGGGCGTGCTCACCTGCAGCAGCCACACATACGCGGTGAAGCCCACGAGCGAGCCCACCGTGGTGAGATACAGCCACGCCCACGCCGATGCCGCGGTGATGCTCGAAAACGAAAACTGGTGCGCCTCGCCCAGGCCAAATCCCACCACGAGCTGCAGCGCACCGCCCGTGAGCATCTGCATGGCAATCGCCATCAGCGTATTCGCCGGCATGGGCGAGTGCCTTGAATAAATCGACCCGGTCGCCCAGCAGATTGTGGACAGCACCAGCACCGCCGCGCCGATGGGGTGCACCAGCGGCGACCCGGAGGCATGCTTCCCGCCCACCAGCAAGGCCACTCCCGCAAAACCCACGGCAAGCCCGATGATCGCCGGGACACGCGGACGCCGTCCACCCGGGCGCACCCAATCGGCCAGCGCAATCCAGGCAGGCACCGCCGCAATCACGAGCGCAGTCACGCCCGTGGGCACTAATTGCTCGGCCCACGTCACGCCACCATTGCCAGCGACCAGCAGCAGCGAACCGGTGATGGTCGCCGCGATCCATTGTGGACGCGTGGGATTCGCCACGCCGCGTGCGCGCATCACCCAGTAGAGCACCGAGCCCGCCACGACAAAGCGGCTCCCGGCCATGAGAAATGGCGGGATGGAATCAATCGCCAGTCGAATCCCGAGATACGTGGAACCCCACACTGTGTACAGCGCCGCGAAAGCCGCGAGCACAAGCCAAAGGGGAGGGGGCGTCTGCGCGGTTCGTGCCGTGCCCGATACCGGTTTCGTCTCATCGACGACCCCCGGTGTATCCAGCGTGGATGCGGTGGTTATGCTGCGCACGGCACCTCCACGGGCAGGAAGTGGCACGTGTAGTCTGCCAGCGCGCTGCGCAGCGCCGCCTCGGGCTTCATTCCCGCGGCGAGGTAAATCGCGCGCAGGGTGCTCAAGGCCCGTAATCCCTCGGGCGCGGGTTCCTCATTGGGTTCGTTTGCGTTTTCCATGGTTGCTGTCTCAGTTTGCTGCCCGGCAACGTGGGAAATAAAAAACCCACAGCTGTCGGACAGCGGTGGGTTGGTAAAAGTTCGTGAATTGAGTATTACGAATTCCCCCCACCGCAAGTGGCGACGGCCCAAACAAGACCGTGTACCATCGAGCAAGTGCTCGAGAGCGGTCGTTTGTTCATCGTTGCGGTGGTGCAATTCACGCATGCTCCATACCAAACCCCACAGAAACGTCAAGACCTACTAAACTCGGTGAAAAACCGCGTGCGCTCAAAATGGCAGAGGCACTCCCAGATTTACGCCAGTTTTTGGAGTGCGGCAGCCCTCTGCCGCTTTGTACAGATGTGAGGGCTTTGGGTAAGATAGGCAGGTGATACATGTCGATGCGGCGCGTCCTCAACACACCCGCTCTCCATCTCACTTCTCCACGTCTCTACCTCTCACGTCTCGCATCAGCGACTCCCCGCCACATCCCCAGCCGGGATAAACTTCTGCGCCGCCATCCACTCCAGCGACTGCGTCTGCCACGCATCCCACATCGGCCCCTTGTAGCCATTCAGGCCGTGGCCGCCGCTCGGCAGTTCGAGATACTTCGCCTCCACACCCTTGGCCTTCAGCTCATCGTGAAACATCTGGCTGTTGTCCGACCCCACCGCCTTGTCATCCACCGCGTGCGCGAGAAACGCGGGCGGCGTCTCGCGCGTCACCTGTTTCTCATTGGAAAAAAGCTCCACCATCTCCGGCTTTGCATCCTTCCCCAGCAGATTGTTCTTCGAGCCCTGGTGCCCTTTCCCACCAAACGTGATCACGGGATACACCAGCACCATGAAATCCGGGCGGCAGCTCACCGTCTCGATGGGGTCCTTCGCCTTCGCATCGCCCGCATCGAAATGCGTGCCCGCCGTCGAGGCCAGATGTCCCCCTGCAGAAAACCCGATGATGCCGATCTTTTTAGGATCAATGCCCCACTCGCTGGCCTTCGAGCGCGTCGTGCGAATTGCGCGTTGCGCATCCAGCAAAGGCACATAAGCGCGCCCTTTTGGCAGCCGGTATTCCAGCACCACCCCCGTGATGCCGTGGCCGTTCAGCCACTGCGCAATCCCATGCCCCTCCGCCCCCGTCACCAGCCCGCCATATCCACCCCCGGGACAAATCACAATCGCCGCACCATTCGGCTTCGCCGCGCGGTGGACTGTAATCTTCGCATCCTCATCCTGAAACTCTCCCCCACCCACCGGCGCACGATTTGCCCAAAGCGAAACCGCTAGCGGCTTAGCGGCATCCTGCCCGAAAGCGGCGAGTGAAACGAGCGAGACGAGACCTGCGAGGAGCGATGTTTTCATGTGGGTGGCGAGAGGAGCCTGAAAGGTAAAATTCATTAGAAGGGCGCTGGATAAAGAAGCGCCTATTGTGAGACGGACTTGTAGTCCGTCAGCATAGCATTCTCCCTCGGAGTGAAGGAGGAAGGCACACCTGACGGACTGCAATTCCGTTTCACATTCACCCAAGTTCAGCATTTGCAAACCGCTCACATCCCCCCACACTCCACCCCGTGAAAACCACCCTCTGGCACACCCTCCTCTTCACGACCATCACTTCCGCAAGCGCCGTCGACTGGCCGCAATTCCGCGGCCCCGGCGGCTCAGCGACGAGCGCGGATAAAGGCCTGCCCGCCACGTGGAGCAGCAGCGAGGGCATCGCCTGGAAAACCGAGTTGCCGGGTGCCGGCAGCTCCAGTCCGATTGTCGTCGGAACGCGCATTTTTCTCACCGCTTACACCGGCTGGAATGTGCCGGGCGAATCCGGCGGCTCGCAGGAAGCCCTCAAGCGCCATGTGCTTTGCCTGAATCGCACCGACGGCAAAATCGTGTGGAAGATCGACGTCCCCACAAAACTCCCCGAGCAGGAAAAAATCCGCGACGGCCACGGCTACGCCACCAGCACGCCAGTGAGCGACGGCCAGCGGCTCTACGTGTTCTTCGGGAAATCCGGCGTATTTGCACTCGACCAGACCAACGGCAAAATCCTGTGGCAGGCCGATGTCGGCGAAAAGCTCAACGGCTGGGGTTCCGCCGCGTCGCCCATTTTGCACGGAAACCTGCTCATCATCAACGCGAGCGTGGAGAGCGAATCGCTCATCGCCCTCGACAAAACCACCGGCAAGGAAGTGTGGAGGCAAGGGGGCATCAAGGAATCGTGGAACACGCCCATCCTCGTGAAAACGCCCGAGGGCGCCAACGAGCTCGTCGTTGCAATCTTCGGTAAGGTGCTCGGATTCGACCCCGACAAAGGCACACCGCTCTGGTCCTGCGAAACCAAAATCCCGTGGTACATGGTCCCCAGCATCGTGGCCGACAAAGGCATCGTTTATTGCATCGGCGGACGCGGCGGCGGCGGCTCGCTCGCCATCAAGACCGGCGGGCGCGGCGACGTCACCGGTTCGCATCGGCTGTGGCAGGGCAAAAAGGGCTCAAACGTCTCATCGCCCGTCTATCACGAGGGCCATGTCTACTGGGCGAGCGACAGCCTCCCCATCGTCAGTTGCACCAACGCCACGACGGGCGAAATCGTCTACGAGGAGCGCCTCCCGCGTGCCGACCAGTTCTACCCGTCCCCCGTCCTCGCCGACGGCAAACTCTATTACGTCACGCGCGCCGGGCAGGTCTTCGTAGTCGCCGCCAAACCCCAGTTCGAACTCCTGGGAAACAACAAATTCGAAGAACGCGCCATGTTCAACGCCTGCCCCATCGTCGCCGACAACCGCCTCCTCATCCGCTCCGATCGCTTTCTATATTGCGTGGGGAAATAGCGCGACCAAATGCGCAACGTTGGTGGATGGCGCTCTCCAAGCGGCATGGCAAAGCCTACGCAGTAGCGCACTTTTCTCCTGCAACACGCCTCTGAGATGCGCAATCTGGCCATGGTGCTTAACGAGTCGCCCCGCGAGGCGCCGATGCGAGTTCCCGTACCGCACCACTGAAGATCACGCCTGTCCCCGCGGCGATCGGAAACCCAGCGTACGCAAACCAAGCCATGACGGGCTTCACGTAACCGCGAAACGAAAAATCCGGGTAAACCCATGCTGCCGTAAAGCCGAACCCCAATGCGCCCAGTGCGCACAGGAGCATGCCAAAGATCACACCACCCAAAATCGCGCGAACGCTCCAAGGCCCAAACAGCGGCGCAAGCAGATACGCGGAGAGCGCGATACTCGCCAATCCCGCCATGATTTGGACAAGAAACGGACCCGATTCCCCACCGCTCAGCACCACAAAGCCGCCGAAGATGAAGGCAAAGAACGACGGCGGAACCATGAAG
>JAYUWZ010001175.1:0-5316 GCA_043753265.1 Verrucomicrobiaceae bacterium | reverse complement strand
GCACGGTGGATTTTGCGGTTGAGTGCCAGGATGAGCGCGACCGCGTGCTCGGCCACTGCGTGCGGTGAATAGGCAGGCACGCGCACGACCGTCATGCCGAGGCGGGTAGTCGCGCCGAGATCGACGTTGTTGAATCCCGCGCACCGCAGCGCGATGAGCTTTACGCCAAATGCCGCGATGGTCTCCAGCACGCTGGCATCGAGGGTGTCATTGACGAATACGCACACGGCATCGAACCCCGCGGCAAGCGACGCCGTTTCACCCGTGAGATGCGGCTCGAAAAAGCGCAATACATACTGGCCGGAATTTGCGGCGGTGAGGAATTCCCTGTCGTAGCGCTTTGCGGAGAAGACTGCGATTTTCATCGCGGGAAGTCGTGGCGCGTTTCGCACGGTGCGGCGATGAAAAACGCGGGAGGGTATGAGGTCGCACGGAGGACACAGGGGAAACGGAGTGAGATATGCCAGCTGAATTAGCAATCGGAGCGGTTCTGGTACTCGCGGGAATCACCGTGGTGAATCCGAGGCAACCGCGCGCAGGAAAGCGTCACTGGCGCTCTGGGACGAGCACGCAGCGGAAGCCGAAGATGACGTCCCGCTCGGCGCGATCCACGACGTCGCGGTAGCCCAGTCGGAATTCCTCCTGCTTGCAGGTGCCCCAGGATGCCCCGCGCAGCACGCCCCAGTCCCTGCGTTGTGTGCCGCCATTGTAGCTGTCCGCCACCCATTGCCATACGTTGCCGCACATGTCGTGCAGGCCGAATTTATTGGGCGGGAAGGTGCCGACGGGGGAGGTCTGAGGGAAGCCGTCGGTATAGTTCGGCACGAGCGCGGCGTTCTTGGCGGATCCGGAAGAACCTTTTTTGTACGACGTGTCGGCGAAGTTTCCGGAGTTCGGCGGTGGCGGCCACGATTTGCCCCATGGGAAGTCGCGCACAAGGCCGTCGCGCTGTTCCGGGGTGTTGTAGCCTTCCGGTGCCATGCCCGCGGCGGCACTCCACTCGGCATCGGTGGGCAGGCGGTAGATTTGTCCCTCGCCCAGCTTGTTGGCAGCCAGTTCCCGGCGCGTGAGCCATTCGCAGAAGCCAGTGGCGTCCTCCCAGTTTACGCGTACCACAGGGTGGTTGTCCTCCTGCGGGAAATCCACGACCACCACCGGGCGGCCTTCTTCCTCGCAATAGGCCTTGAAGTCGCTTTTGCGCACCGGCCAGACGCCGACAAGAATTTCGCCCACGGGGACGAACTTCATGCCCAGGGAATTTTCCCAGGGCGCGCCCGGGCGCGGCCGGCTTTCCTGCTCGAATCGCTTGGTGATGGAAGCCTGCTTGCCGGGGGAAATGGTTGCCGTCTCGGTCACAGGCGGATACCCCTGCAATTTCAGCGTGTAAGTGATGGGGCCCGGCTCCAGGTCCTCGTCGTAATACGGCGTGACGTCCTCCATTTTCTGGTCGCCAATGAAGACCTCTGCACCTGAGGGATAGGTGCTGATTTTCACGCTGCCGAACGGGAAATCGAAGTTCACGGTGTCCGGCGAGTCGTCCTTCAACTGGACTTCCTGCACGGGCCATTTGCGGTAGCGGGCGGCAATTTTGTGCGCGCCTTCCACCACGGAATTCTTGAACGGGGTGGTGCCGATCACTCTGCCATCGAGCAATACCTCCGCACCCGGCGGTGTGCTTGTGAATTGGAATTCGCGATATCCAAACTCGACATGCACCGGCTCAGGCTCCTCACCGTCCCACCGCCGCACCTCCAAGGGCTTGCGTTTTTCGCCTTTCTCGTGGCGGAACACGACCTCGTACCGGCCTGTCGGAAGGTCCGTGAATGAGAGCGGTGTTTTCCCTTTGCGCACGACCTCCGTGTCGCTCAATACCTCAAATTCGCATCCCGGCGGACGCGACTCAAAGATTGCTTTGCCCAGGCTGCGCTTGAGTTTGAGCACAGGCACCTTGGTTTCGGCGTTGGGGTTGACGACAAATTTGATATCCTCGCGATCGTAGAGTGGCGAGAGCGTGTGCGCGGTGTGTTCTCCCGCCGGGAGATTCGGCACGAGGACGTTGGTTTTCAGGAAGCGGCCATCGAGGCTTTCGATACGATACTCGATGCCAGGCGGCTCGCTTGCGATCCATACTGAGCCTGTCCCCACGGGGGGCGTGTCCATCTTCCACCATGCCACTCCTCCCGCGCAGGCGAGCAGCGCGGCGGCGATGGGCCAGTGTCGGCGGCGGCGGGCGGTGACGCCGAGCAAAGGCCGCCCGTCCCGGACGCGGATGAGATCCTCGTGCATCTCGTCCGCGGTGGCGTAGCGCTGCGCGGTGTCGAAATTGCACGCACGCAGGAGCACCTCGTTGAGGCGCATCAATTGGTCGCGATCGGGAAGTTCATCGATGCGTGTATTGATGGCCGGGAAATCGAGCCGGTCCTTCCCCATGGCGATCTCGTAGAGCACCTTGCCGAGGCTGTAGAGATCGGCCTGGGCATTGCCCGGGCCCTCCGGCGGCACGTAGCCCTCGGTACCCACAAAAGAATTCTGCCCCATCGCGGAGACGAGCCCGATATCCGCAATCTTTGGCAGGCCGCCGCAGATGATGATATTGGCAGGCTTGATGTCGCGGTGCACGAGCCCGTGACGGTGGAGCGCGGCGAGCGCAGTGGTGAGCGAAAGGCCGAGCGCGATCACTTCATCCGCGCAAATCCGGGCAACACGCTGGAGTTCGCTTTTGATTGTCTTGGGCTGGTAGGTCCACGGCTCAAACGTCGCACGCTGCACCACGTCGTCCGCCAGTTCCATGACGTAGTAAAAGAAGGCGTCATCGTCGCTGCGGCCCACGTGGAGGATGTCCACGAAGCCCTGGTGTTCGCGGGAGATGGGCTCAAATTGGGCCATGCCCTCGAATTCGCGCTCGAAGGCGCGCGTATCCTCAAACCGCTTGCGCTCCACGATTTTCACGGCCCGCCATGCCCCAGTGAGGGAGCGCGCGAGCCAGATTTCCCCATAGCTGCCCCTGCCGATTGCACGCGCAACCAGATGGTGCGGCACATGCGGCGGTTGAGAGCTGGTAGTGGTGGCAATCGACACGCCCGAGAGAATGGCAGAGAACTCAGACTTTTCAAACACCACAAACGGGGTATTATTTTTCGTTTTATGCCATGCCGCCAAAAGGGCATGGTCCACACCACATGCTCCTTTTTCCCGCTATTGATTTGATGTCCGGCCAGGTTGTTCGTTTGCGACAGGGTCGCGCCGAGGCCAAAACGGTGTATTCCAGCGACCCTGGTGCTTTCGCGCGCCAGTGGGAGGAGGAGGGTGGCGACTGGCTCCATATCGTGGATCTCGATGCCTCTTTCAGCGGCGAGCAGCGCAACCTGCCTTCGGTAAAGGCGATCACCTCCTCGGTAAATATTCCCTGCCAGCTCGGCGGGGGTATTCGCACCCCTGAGGCCATTGAGAAGGCGCTCAACGCAGGAGTCGCCCGCGTGATTCTGGGCACCCGCGCTGCGGAATCGCTGGATTTCGTAAAGGAGATGGCGCGGTTTTTTGGCGGTGACCGCATCGCGGTGGGGATTGATGCCAAGGGAGGAATGGTGAGCGTGAAAGGCTGGACGCAGGAAACGGGCATCAAGGCACTCGACCTCGCAGTCCGCGCGGTGGAAGCCGGCGCGGAGACCATTATCTACACCGACATCGCGACAGACGGCATGCTGCAGGGCCCCAACTTTGAGGAGACCGAGCGCGTGAATGCCGCAGTCACCGAGCTTGGCGGGCACGTCATCGCCAGCGGCGGAGTGGGCACCATCGGCCACGTGGAGAAGATCGGAACGCTGCCGAATATCTACGGGTGCATCATCGGCAAGGCGCTCTACGACAAAAACATTTCGCTGCGGGATCTAGCGGCGATGAAGCAGGCGTAGGAAAACGTCCAACATCCAACGCTCAACGCCTAACACCCAATGGCAAGCGACGGACGGGGCGTGGCGCGAGGGCCCGATGACGAATAGGACCTATACGACCTATACGACCTATACGACCTATGGGGCTGCCGAAACTCCAAGGGGTGCGCCTTTGGAGGAAGGTGCTGAAGCAACGCTTGCGCCATTGAGCGTTGAGCGTTGAGCGTTGAGCGTTGAGCGTTGAGCGTTCGACGTTGGACGTTTTCAAAGTCCCGTCTTGGCACCGCGGTGATCCTCAATCATTCTCCAGCATGTTTTTTCTGACCATCCTCGGCAGCGGCAGCGCGGGCAATTGCGCGCTGGTCGAGACGCCGAAGACGCGTCTGCTGATTGATGCGGGACTGAGCGCGATGCAGATGCGGCTGCGGCTCGCGCAGTGCGGTGTAAACCCTCTGGAGATCGACGGTATTTTGCTCACACACGAGCATGGCGATCACGCTGGCGGGCTGGATGTATGGTGCAAGCAATTCCACACCCCGGTATATGCCAACGCGCTCACCGCGGAGGCGCTGCGCCGCCAGTCGCCCACGTTGGCCAAGGACTGGCGGGTGTTTGTGACTGGCAGCGATTTTCAAATCAAGGACCTCGATGTCCAGACGTTCAGCGTTCCACACGACGCCATGGATCCCGCGAACTTTGTGCTGCATCACGGGCGCGAGGCGCTGGGATTTCTCACGGATCTGGGCTTCGCGACCAAGCTCGCCTGCGAGCGGGTAAAGCAGGCGCAGACCCTGGTCATCGAGGCCAATCACGACGAGAAATTGCTTCAGGCCGACACGAAGCGTCCGTGGTCCACAAAACAACGCATCATGTCGCGGCACGGGCATCTTTCCAATGACGCCGCCGGGGGAGTGCTTGCGGGAATGCTCGATGGAAACCTGCGCCGCGCCGTGCTGGGGCACCTGAGCCGCGACTGCAATTCTCCGGAGATCGCCAGCGGCACAGTGCGCAAGCATTTTACCGAACGAGGGGGCGACGCGATGTCTGTCGACGTGTTTGTGGCCGGGCAAAGAGAGATTAGCCCGCGGTTCAGCGTGGCCGCGACGGTGGGGTTGCCTCCCCAGCCCTTAATTCTCCCAAATTTGCACGCGGAAGAACTGTTTGGGACCGAGTGATGGGCCGATAAAAGTGGCGCTGCCTCCGGGTAGGGGGATGGTGTTGTTTTGGGGGATGTTCCAGGGAAACCAGTTGGTGAGGTCAATGGAGGTTTCCACGCGTGCGGAGCGGTTGTCGGGAAGGTCGAAGCCCACCGAGACCAAGTTGCCGGTCCGCACGAGACTGGGAGTCAGGAAGCTGTGGCCGTTCAGGGGGTTCGTCCCCGCGAGGTACTCCTGCTGGTTGGTATGCCCGTCACTTTCCGGGTCGG
>JAYUWZ010001174.1:0-2432 GCA_043753265.1 Verrucomicrobiaceae bacterium | reverse complement strand
ACGGGGTGGGGAAGGGGAAGGCGCGCGTGGCGTGGGAGGTGTTCTTCGACGATGAAAGCTTGCTGAAATTTCAGGCAGAGCAAAAAGCGGTTCACTCGCAACGCCTGAAGGAGCAAGGCGCGCCGGGCTATATCGATGAAACGGCGGGCGCACAGTTGCGGCTCACGATTTTCCAGGAGGGTGGGGAGATTGCACGAAAGCTAAAGGCCGGTGCAAAGGTGCGCGTGGCTCCCGCTGGGGTGGATCGCAAGCCGACACGAGAGCCGATTTTCGCCACCGTCACCGAGGCTAAAATGGCGGGGAATCTAGGCAAAGTTACTCTCGCGGTGGATGCGATCCCTGCGGAGTTTCAGCCTGCCTCGATTGCACGCTTGTGGGTGATAGAATAGGTAGTTGGCACACTTGGGAGCGTTGCCGCCCTACCCCTCAAACGCCTTCACCACCACGGTCACGTTGTGGCCGCCGAAGCCGAAGCTGTTGTTGAGCGCGACTTTGATTTTTCCCTCGCGCGCCTTGTGGGGTACGAAGTCGAGGTCGCACTCTTCGTCGGGGTTGTGGAGATTGATGGTGGGCGGCAGGATGCTGTCCTGAATGGCCTTCACGCAGACGATGGTTTCCACCACGCCAGCGGCGCCGAGGAGATGGCCTGTCATGCTCTTGGTGCTGCTGACGGGCACGCGTTTCGCGTGCTCGCCGAGTACGGCCTTCACGGCGCGCACTTCAGCGATGTCGCCCATCGGCGTGCTGGTGCCGTGCGCATTGATGTAGTCCACGTCGCTGGGATTCAGTCCGGCCTTTTGCAGGGCGATGCGCATGGAGCGCTGGGCCTGCTCGTGGTTCGGCAGCGGGGCGCTCATGTGGAAGGCGTCGGCGGTCATGCCGTAGCCCACAATCTCCGCGTAAATCTTCGCCCCGCGCTTCTTCGCGTGCTCGAGTTCCTCCACCACCACGATGCCCGCGCCTTCGCCCATCACGAATCCGTCGCGGTCCTTGTCCCACGGGCGGCTGGCGGCGGTGGGGTCGTCGTTGCGGGTGCTCAGCGCCTTCATGGCGGCAAAGCCACCGATGCCGAGCGGCACGATTGCGGACTCGCTGCCCCCGGCGAGAAAGACATCCGCATCGCCCTCGCGAATAAGCCGGCAGGCCTCGCCCACCGAGTGCGCGCTAGTGGCGCAGGCGGAGACGGGCGCGTAGTTTGGTCCCTGGATGCCATACTCCATGCTCACGATGCCGCTGGCCATGTTGCTGATGAGCATCGGGATCATGAAGGGCGAGATGCGCCCCGGCCCCTTGGCCATGTAATTCGTGTGCTGATCCTCGGTGGTCTTGAGGCCGCCGATGCCGCTGCCAATGATGCAGCCGAAGCGCTCGGGGTCCTGGAAATTGGTCTTGGCCTTCCCATCCTCCCCAATGGTGGCGAGCCCGCCATCGAGCATCGCCTCACGGGCAGCACCCGCAGCGAGATGGACAAAGCGATCCGTGCGGCGCGCGGTCTTTCTGTCGTTGAAAATCTTGTCGGCGTCAAAATTGCGCACCTCGCCCGCGATCCGGCAATCGAATGCGGATACGTCGAAATGCGTGATTGGCCCGATGCCGCTCACGCCTCCGGTAATGTTGCGCCAAAATGTGGTCAGGTCGTTGCCCACTGGCGTCACCACTCCCATGCCGGTTATCACTACGCGTCGAATACTCATATAGGAAAGGCTGCGCATCCATAGCGGCGGCTCCCAATAGGGCAAATGGAAAGTGCGCCGCTCCAATGCGGACGGGGACACTCGCTGGTCAGGCACGAGTGTGCAAGTGGGGAAAACGTTTTACTCAACGGAGTTTAACGAATGACCCTGCCAGCATTGATCGCTGTTATACCATACCCAAAAGCGCGGGTTCAAACGGGAGCGCCGCAACTGGGAGCATGCGTCTCTGACGCATTTCTTCGTTCGTTACTGTTCTCCGATGTCCTCAATCGGCCACCCCATAGCGCGTAGCGCCAGTCTCCTTTGGCTCGCCTCTCTCGCCACACCAACGCTTTCAAGCCTTGGTTTGAATCACCCAGGGATTGGAGTGTCGGAGCGCTGAAAGCGGTCGGGGCCCTGGGCGATGGCATCCTCTCCCTCCGCGAGATTACTGGGGCGGCAGTCGCGCCTCGCTTGCCCACCATATGCCATTCCCGATTTATTCAGCTTTCCCTAATCCACGTAGATGAACTCGTTCAGATTGAGCAGTGCGCGGCAGAGTTCTTTGAGGGAGCGGGTTTTTTGGAGGCGCAGACAGCTTTCGATTTCCTCGGGCGTGGGTTCGCGCTGGAGGGTGAGGGCGAATGCTCGGCCATGATTTCGTACAGCCGTTCTTTGTCAAGGTAGCTGACCAGCGGCAAGCCAAACGCTACGCAACCTCCGTACTGGCGGCCGAATTCGTGGTGCTGCAGCACCTCG
>JAYUWZ010001173.1:0-2433 GCA_043753265.1 Verrucomicrobiaceae bacterium | reverse complement strand
CTCTAGCAGCCGGACAGGCGATAGCCAAGTGACGAATGCCACTGCTCCCCCATGGGAGGTGGGGAGCGAGCAATGGCACATTGCAATTTTGACATCTGGGAGCAAGGTTCCAGCAATGTTTGAGCACGATGTTGCGGAAGAAAAAAACTGCTCCTGTTATCGACCAGAAAATCCGCCCACTTTCTCGACGACAGGGAAATGTAATCCCGAATATGCGCCTGCTCATAGTTGAAGATGACCCGAAAATTTCCTCGTTCCTTGCCAAGGGGTTTCAGGAAAACGGGTTCGTCGTAGACACCATTGAAAGCGGCGAGGACGGCTTGGTGTATGCCATGACGACGGAATACGATGCGGCCATCGTGGACCTGATGCTCCCCGGGCTGGATGGGCTGAAGCTCATTGAACGACTGAGAGAGGATAAGATCGGATTTCCCATTATTGTGCTGAGCGCCAAGCGGGCGCTGGATGACCGCGTCCTGTGCCTGCAACGCGGCGCGGACGATTACGTGGGAAAGCCATTTGCCTTTTCGGAGCTGCTGGCACGGCTGCAAGCCGTGTTACGGCGGGTGAAGGGCACTGTGGAGCCCACGCGTCTCGAAGTAGGCGATGTGACCCTGGATCGCCTGACCCGCGAGGTTCTCCGCGCAGGCCGCAAAATCGAGCTGCAGCCGCGGGAATTTTCCCTGCTGGAGAATCTCATGCGAAACGCGGGCAAGGTGCTATCCAAGACCTTCCTTCTCGAGCGGCTGTGGGACTATAGTTTTGACCCGCAGACGAACGTGGTGGACGTGCTGGTGTGCCGCCTCAGAACAAAAATCGACAAGGAATTTTCCACCAAGATGATCCACACCCTGAGAGGGGTCGGCTATGTTCTTCGCACGAGTTAGAAGAATCAGCCGCACGGTCGGCTTTCGCATCGCCCTGTGGCACTCGGTAATCTTCATCACCGGGGCGGCGATGGTGTTTGGAATCGCCTACATGCTTCTGCAACGCTCGGTGGATGAACAATCGGACGAGGTAGTCGAGTTTCGCCTGAATCAATTCATGGCTGAGTATGGAAGAGGTGGTAAGGATGCGGTCATCGATCTTTGCAAGATGCGGCGGGGCCGTGCGCAGAAGGCGTTCTTTGTGCGCATCGGCGACACGAAAAATGCGACCACCTTCCTGCGCGACCCGGATGACTGGTCGGAATTCCAACCGCAGAAGCTGGAGGGGCGTCCCATCCCGGAGGAGGTGGAATGGACGGATCTCCCGGGTCTGGACAACGTGATGCTTCGGATAGCCTCTGTGCGCAACGCGGACGGAACGATGCTCGAAGTGGGAAAGACGACGGAGTCGAGCAGGGAACTACTGAACACATTCCGTCTGGGCCTGATTACGGTGGCGGGCATCGTCATCGTAGCGGGTGTCGCGGGCGGTGCGTGGGCGGCATTTCGAGCATTGCGGCCGATTCATCCACTCACAGCGACCGTGCGTTCCATTCTCGATACTGGAAAGTTTACCGCGCGCGTGCCATCGCGAGGCACTGACGATGAAATCGACGAACTGGTGCAGTGCTTTAATGCGATGCTGGGCAAGATCGATGTGCTCATCTGCGGAATGCGCGACTCACTGGACAATGTCGCGCACGACCTGAGAACCCCGATGACGCGGCTGCGCAATATCGCAACCAAGGCCGTGGAAAAGGACTACGACAAAGCGGCTGCGCTGGAAGCACTCGGTGACTGCCTGGAAGAATCGGAGCGGGTGCTGACCATGCTGGTGACGCTCATGGACATTGGTGAGGCGGAGGCGGGTGTGATGAAACTGGAGTATCACCCGGTGAACATAGCAAAACTCCTCGCGCATGTGGTGGATCTTTACCAGCACGTAGCGGAGGAAAAGAGCATTTCCATCAGCGTGAATGTACCGCCTGGGCTGGCAGTCTCCGGCGATGGCGGCCGGTTGCTGCGCGCGTTGGGAAACCTCATGGACAATGCGATCAAGTACACTCCGGACGGAGGACGCGTGGAGGTGCGTGCGGAACGCAAAAATGGCGCGGTCGCAATTGAGATCAGCGACTCCGGGGAGGGAATGCAAAAGGAGGAATTGAATCGCATCTGGGAACGGCTCTACCGGCTGGATAAAAGCAGGACGCAGCGTGGACTGGGACTGGGGCTGAGCTTTGTGAAGGCAATCGTGGAAGCCCACGGCGGCAGGGTTTCTGTGGAGAGCGAACCGGGACAGGGGTCTCGATTTACAGTGGAGTTTCCAGAGTGATGCAACCCCGTCGTTCCACCCCGGAGCGCATTCAGTCTCAAACCCATGGAATCCATTGCCATGGTGTAATGAGGCGGCAATTTCGCGGCAAGGTGGCGGGTGCAAATTGTGCGGCAGACAGAACCGCTCCCGGCCATCCGGGGCGGTCTGCGCAGAAGAAAGAACCGCATATGA
>JAYUWZ010001172.1:0-11043 GCA_043753265.1 Verrucomicrobiaceae bacterium | reverse complement strand
TGAGCCGGGCACGGGATTTCAATTGGAGCTGAAGCTGCAATGAACAAGGCTCACACACTAGCTGCCAATGCGATGGGTAAAGCGGTGCATTCCGACGCGGGACGCGTCGGGGTTGCAGGCGGGACGCCCGCGCTACCCGAAACTGTGGCGCTTCGCGGGGAGGTTTCTTTATGACGGATGCCCAAATACGATTGTACCGGCGGGAGTGGGGCGCGGCGCGGAAGGCGCTGAGGGCGCGGGGCATGGCTCCGACTGTGGCGGATGCTGAGCGGCATGCAATCCATGTGCGGGTGCTGGGGTCGGATAAGTCGAGTTTGGAGCTGTCGAATCGGGAACTGGATTTGGTGCTGGGGGCCTTTCGAGCGATTTCGCGTCCGGCTGACTTGGAGCCGCAATTGGATGAGGCGGGGCAACCGGTGAAGCGGATGCGGTTTGTGATTTCTTCGCTGTGTGCGGAGCTGGAGCGGCCTGCGGAGTATGCGGAGGCTGTGGCGCAGATGATGTACCGGGAGCGCGGGATTGCCTCGGGGGAGCTGGATGAGCTGGGGACGGATGATTTGCGGAAGGTGATTGTGGCGCTGCGGAAACAGGTGAAGCGGGAGAACCAGGTGGGGAAGAAAGAGGCGAAGGCAAAACGCTCAACGTCCAACGCTGAACGTCCAACATCCAATGGGGGCAACCGCGTACCGGAGGCTGTGGAGGTGGAGGGGGATCCGTTTTGAGGCGCGCATGCGGACAGGATGTCCGCGCTACATTGGAGGAAATGATTTCGTAGGTTCCTCGGGTTCCTCGGGTTGGTGGATAGGCCCGGCGCGGGGTGTCGTGGGAGGGTGCGGGTGACATGGAAACGCATACACCGGACGCATCCACAAAGGCAAGCAAGCATGCGCTGCATTCGAAGACGATTATCGGGCTGCTGATGGTGCTGTTGAGTTGGGCGAATGGGCGGTTTGAACTGGGCTTGGGTGGTGAGGAGATGGAGCAGACGGTTTCGGACCTTGGGGTGGTTGCGGGGCTGGCGCTGGGGGTTTGGGGACGGTTTACGGCGCGCAAGGATTTGACGATGGCCACGGAGCGGCGGGGGCGGTTGTGGGTTTGGGTGGGCGTGGGGATTCTGATTGGCTCAGGATGTTTGTTTGGCGCGGAGAGTTCCGACGCGGGACGCCTCGGGGTTGCAGGCGGGACGCCTGCGCTACCCGTTCCTTTTGCGAGTTCCGAGCCGCCTCCGGGGACTGGGGAGTGGTTGAAGGTGGGGCTGTATATCCTGGGTACGATCGTGCTGGTGCTGACTGCTGTGGAGCGGATTAAGGCGGTGTTTGGGCGGACGCCGCCGTTGTCGAGTGAGCTGAAGACTTTGGCGGAGCGGCTGGAGCATGGGCGGGAGACGGATCGCATCGCGCTGCACAACAAAATGAACGGCATCAAGAATGAGCTGATGCACAAGATTGAGACTGAGGGGAAGGATACGGATGCGACGGTGCAGGAAATGGCGATTCAGATCGCGAAGGTGGAGCAGCTCACGGAGACGCACACGCAACAGCTGACATCGATGGCGCACACGCAGGAACGGATTTTGGAGCGTCTGCCACGGCGGAGCTGAGCCGGAATTTTCAACCACAGAGGACACAGAGAAGCACAGATTTTCACAACCAAGCCCATGAAACTTTCCGACGAACAAACCGGCATTCTTCGAAATAGCCTGATTGCGCAGATCGCAAGCGCAGGGACTATTGGCCTGCCACTTTCCACACTGATGCTGGGGGTGAAACATGCTGGCTTTGGCCGGATGGAGGAGGGCGAGGTGATGGTGCATCTCGACTACCTGGAGATTGAGGAAATGGTGAGAGTCTCGGGCAACGCGGTGGCCGCACGGCTGAAGCGCTGGTTTATCACCAAGCAGGGAATGCGGCACGCGGAGGAAAACGGACTGGTTTAATTTCCATGGCCGCTGACAAAAACAAGATCGCGCAGACGCTGAGCCCGCAAGACCTGTCGGAGTTTATCGACGAGTGCTGGCACACCCAGGGCGGTTTGACGCTGTCGAAGATTCAAGGGCTGGCGGAAAAGCGCGGGCTGAAAATCTCGCTGATGGCCGCAACCTCGTTTCGCGACACTACTTTTGCGCGCCATCTGGCGAGCATCAAGCAAGCGCGGGAGCTGGGGGAGCAAATCAAGGAACTGAAACGCACTGGCGGCAACGTGGCGGACAGCCTGGGCGATTTGCTTTCGCACAAAGTAATGGACTTGCTGACGCGTGAGGAAGGCAGTGCCACAGGCGATGATAAAGATGAACCGCTGGATCTCAAAGCATTGTCCCTGGTGATTGCACGCATGCGCACGGGCGATGCACGGGTGCGTGCACTAGAACTGGCGGCGCAGCGGGAGAAGCGGGCGCAGATGGATGTTGCGCGCATCGCGATTGAGAAGGCCGGGGAGATTAAAACGATCACGGCGGATGCTACGATTGAGAGCAGCGCGAAGTTGGAGCGCGTGCGGCAGTTGCTGTTTGGTGAATTTGAGGAGGAAACCCCGGAGGCTGGAGAATGAGCCCGGAGACGGCACAGCCGGTGGCGGAGACTCGGCTGAACTGGCCGGAGGGAATGGTTGTGCCGAAGGGGTATGTGCTGCCGCGTGTGATGAGGAAGCATGATGAGGACAAGCCTGGCTGCGCGGAGGATGCACGGCGGGCGAAGCGGAAGCGGGGGCTGGTGAATTTCCGCCGGTACCAGTTGCCGGTGTTTCGCGACAATAAGCACAAGACGGTCATTCTGCATTGGTCGCGGCAGATTGGGAAAAGCTTCACGCTGGCGGCGTGGGCGGTGGATCGGCTGCTGAAGCAGCTTCAGAATAACGACACCTGGTTGATCACGGTGCTCTCGAACTCGCGGGACAACGGCGCGGAGTTTGTGCTGAAGTGCCAGGACGTGTGTAGCAAGCTGGGGCAGGTGCTGGAGATGGAGGATCTCAGCGAGTCGGTGAAGTTTGATGACATGCGGTTTGAGGTGAAGATCCGCGTGAAGGTGAATGGCGTGGAGCGGCTGGGGCGCATCAAGGTGCTGGCGGCGAATCCTCGCACGGCTCGCGGCTTCAGCGGCGATCTCATCCTGGATGAGTTTGCGTTTCACGAAGACTCGCGGGCGATTTGGGAGGCCGCGGAGCCGATCATTTCGGCGAACAAGGAATTTCTCTGCCGCATCGCCTCCACCGGGAACGGGCGGCAGAACATGTTTTACCAGCTGATCAGCGAGGGGCGGATCCCTTACTATCGAGTGCGGCGGTCGGACGCACATGCGCTGGGAGAGATCAAGATTTACAGCGCGGTGGATGGGCGGGAGCTGTCCCCCGCTGAGGCTCGAGGCGAGTCGAGCGACAAGCGTGCATACGATCAGAATTACGAGTGCACGTTTGAGGATGAGGCGATGCCGCTGCTCACCCAGGAGCTAATCTCGGCTGCGGAGCGGGCTATGGGGGCTGCGGACAACCAGGCGTGGACGGTGGCCACGGTGCAAAAGCTGTGGCGCGCGGAGGGCTCGCTGGAGGCGGGTTTTGATGTGGCGCGGCGGCGCGACATGTCTGTGATTTGTGTCTTTGAACGGCGCGGGGCTGAGCGGGTGCAGATTGCGGAACTGATCATGCAAGACATGCGGCTGAATGAGCAGGTTGCACAGGCGGACATCCTCCTGAGCATGCCCAAGTTTGGGCGAATTGAGGTGGATATGACGGGCATCGGCCTGGGGGTGTTTGAGACGCTGGAGGAGCGGCACGGCTCGAACAAGGTGGGTGGTGTGGACTTTGGTACCACGGAGCCGGTAACGGATCGCATCAAGAGCCAGGGGCGCAAGGCTCCCACGGCGCGGGTAACGGAGATCATGGCAACCGACATGCTCGGGTGCTTTGAGGACAAGACGATCGCTATTTTTGCGGAGGCGGATTTGCGGGATGATCTAAGGAAGCCGGAAAAGGTGACTTCCCCAGGCGGACGGGTGAGCATTGCCGCGAGCCGGGATGGCAAGGGGCACGCGGATCGGTTTTGGGCGATGGCGCTGGCGGTGCGAGCCGGGATGGTGCGCTACACGGTGGGGACTTTCCGGGAGATCATCCAACGCCAGCACCGCAAAGGGGCGAAGCTGGCAAGACGCTTTGAACGCCGGGCGATGCGGCGCAGCAGACAAGTGAGGGGGGCACTGGCGGGATAATGCAAACGCTCAACGTCCAACATCCAACGCCCAACATCCAATGATCGCGTATACATCACGCCTATCGCTGAAGGATGAGCTTCCCAAGCTGGCGGGGAAGCGGCTGCGCGTTTACTCGCTGATCGAGAATTCTGCGGAGGCGCTGTGCATCTCGGAAATCGCGGCGCGGCTCGGGATGAAGGAATGCAGCGTGTGCGGGCGTATCGATGAATTGCGGGCGGCGGGCTGCATCGCGGATGCACCGCTGAAACCGGGGCCGTGTGGCAAGCAGGTGAAAACCTATGTGGCGCTCGTGTGGAGGCCGGAACCGCCGAACCCCCAACAACCGGAACTTTTATGATCAGCCGTTTTCGACTCCAAGACATCAACCCACTGGCGAATTTGCGCGAGGGCGATATTCCGCGCATGGCGCTGGATTCACTGAAGGGGGATTTGCCGGATTGGGCGTGGCTGATTTATTGGCTGACACGATCGAACTACGCGGTGACGGCGTGCGTGAAAAAGCTTCAGGATGCGCTGGCTGTGATGGATTGGGACATCAAGAAGCGTCCCAACCTGAAGCCGGAACAAGAGGCGGTGGCGGACAGGCAGCAGGAAGGGTTGCGCTCGGCGTACGATAAGATCGGGAACTTGAAAGCGGCGTGCAAGCGGCTCGCAATGGGTGAATTTTACGGGTATGCGCACCTGAACAAGATTTACGCGGGCGGGCTGGAGGCTCCAGAGCCTGCGAAGGGTAAGCCGGGCGCGCCTGGCTATGTGGCGGCGAAGGCCGGGGATGCCCGCTACAAGCAAGGGAGCTGGGATGTGGTGGAGCTGCGGTTTGTGGAGCCGTGGTATTGGAGCCGCCATGGGTTTGGCGGTGCCTGGCTGTATAACCCGGAGGCGCGGTCGGGCGAGGCCCAGGGCACGCCTATCAATACCCGTGATTGGATTATCCGTGAAGTGGAGCCGCCGCTGGGGGATGTGATTGCCCGGGCGCATCACAAGATGGAGATGGCGGATGAGGATTGGGCAGACCATGACGATCGGTTTGCGGTGCCACCGGTGTTTATCGAAGGCCCTCCAAACGTGAGCAGCGAGCAGGAGGATGATTTTCAGGATGTGGCGGAGCGCGTGGTGAGCAATGGCAGCGGGTACATTCCCCACGGGGCGAAGGTGCATACGGTGACTGTGCCGGATGGGGGCGAGTGCTTCAAAATGCGGCTCGGGACATGGGAGAGTGCGATCGTGCTGGTGGTGACACGAGGCAAGCTCACGATGCTCAGCGAGCCCCAGGGCATCGGGAGCGGATCCAGTGAGGAGCATGGGGATGGCTGGGATGATGTGGCGGCCGCGCTGGCGCTGGATGTGAGTGAGACGCTGCAACGGGACTTTGATTTGGCCGTGCTGGCGGACGTGACGCCGGGCGAGCCGCCGTATGCGTATTTTGAATTTGCGCGCCAGGCTGAGAAGGATGCGAAGGCGCATCTGGATAACGCGGTGCTGGCGAAAGAGGCGGGATACTCGATCGGGGTTGAGGAGCTGAGCGAAAAGACGGGGTATGAGCTTACGGAGGCGGTGGCGGCTCCTGAAGGCGCGGGAAAACAGAATTCAAACCCAGCAAGTCAGACCGCGCCACCCCCCGGCGCTGCAACGGTATCCGGAACTGACCCGGAGCCAAAAGCCGTTGCAGCGCCTGGCGTAGGGGAGGTACCGGCGCCGGTGGAACCCAGCCCGGCACAGCCCACCGCTGCGGACAGGATGTCCACACCACAATCTGAGCCGCCGCCGATTGCGCGGCCGTCGCGGGCCGGGGAGGCTTCGCCTGGCATCGTGAGTGCGGCGCTGGCGAATGCTGTGGGGCTTGAGGGGAAGTGGCTGGCTCCGGTGTTGCCGTTGCTCGCTGAGGTGGAAGCGGCTTTGGCGGACCAGGAGAAGTCGCTGGAGGATGTGGAGGCGATTTTGCAGCGGGTGCATGATGCGCTTCCCGCGCTGTTGCCTGAGCTGGATATTGCGGCGTTTGCGAAGCTACTGGAGGAGGCCGGGACGCCTGCGGTGTTGCAGGGCACTATGGATGCGCTGAGCGCGAAAAAGGAACGGAGGGCAAAATGAGGGCCGAAAACGACGAAATTGCCGGGGGAGAGAAGGGCTCCTTGCTGGATCTAGTCGGTTTAGTGTGCCTGACGATGCCGGTGGTGGCCATTGTGATGTGGCTATGCATGAAGTTATGGGTGGTTTTGGAGACGCGGGCGAATGGCTCTAATCGCCCCAAATTCGATTTGGGGGCTGTCGAGCCACGATCCGGGGATGCTGCACGCGAATGCACGCCGCTTGCACGCGTTACGGGGCTGTGGCGAAAGCTTCCTCGGACGTTCGTTTTGGCAATTTTGTGGGGAGGGTATGTATTGTGCCGGTTTCTCACGGGGATTTTGTTTCCCGTGGGGCTGGTGATCGTGCAGCTGGCGCTTTGGTGTGAGGATGCTGGGGTGATCTTCAGGGCGCGGGCTGAAAGGAGCCGCCGATGAAGTGGTTTTTTCACAAAGCTTGGGCGGATGAGAAGAGCACGGGGCGAATCGTTTCAGTGGGGCTGGCTGCGGCGACGGTTAATCACAACCGCTCCAAATGCTGGCTGGCGATGCTCGTATTATTCCCTGTTTGGCCAAAATTTGCGGCGGGCCTGAGCGTTGCACTTGCATTGGATGGCGGATGGACGCGTAACGGCGAACCCATTCGCGGCTTCTGCCGTGCAATCGATGAAGAGGGGAAGTGGACGAACCTTTCTTTCGTCGCAGGTAGATTCCGGCTCGGAATCGTGAGGAGGAGAAACCCGTGAGCAGTAAGCGGCGGCTACGGTGGCGGAAATGTGGGCGGAAGATCCGGCATCACTCCCAGCATGCGGCTGGCAAGGCGCTGGCGCATCATCGCAAGCGCGGGCTTAAGGGATTGAGTGCTTACCATTGCCCGTTTTGCCGGGGGTGGCATGTGGGGCATGCGCCGGGCTCAGGGCGTCGGCTGTTTAATCAGACGGGGGTTTGGCACGCATGAGCGCACTCGATCTGACTACTCCGGGGCCGCTGAAGGTGGGGGTGGATGCGGTTTCGGCGAAGACTCCGATCGGGGCGAAGCTGCGGTCGAAGGATTGGCAGGAGAAGGTGGCGCTTGGGCTGGCGGAGGATGCCTTTATGTCGGCTGGGGTGGAGTCGGTGCGGGTGCTGGATGAGATACAGAAGGGCATCGGCAAGATTCTATCGGAAGTGAGGGACGCTCGTACGGCGAAAAAGACGAAGGTGGATCCTGCGACCGGGGAGAAGGTGCTGGATGATGGTGGGTTTGCGATGGACCGGGGAAAGTGGATCCGTGACACGCAACGCCTGGCTAACTCAGCGGGATTGCGGAATGTGGACCCGGAGAAGCGCGGCGGGCTGGAGGATTTTGGAAGCGAGCGGCGGCTGAAGCTGATTCTGGAGCAGCAGATTGGAGCGGCGCAATCGAAGGCGTTTTGGGAGCAGGGCAACGATCCGGATTTATTGGCAGCGTTCCCGGCCCTGCGGCTGATTCGCGTGCGCGCATCCAAGGTGCAGCGAGATTGGGATAAGCGGTGGAAGGATGCGGCGGAGGCCGTGAATTACGAGGGTGTGGCCACGAATGGAGAAAAGGTGGCGTTGAAGTCGTCGAACATCTGGCGGGAGTTGTCGCGATTTGGGAGGCCGTATCCTCCGTTTGATTTCAACAGCGGAAAAGGCGTGGAGGAGGTTTCTCGCGAAGAGACGGATGCGATGGGCCTTACTTCGCCTGGGGAACGTATCGGCTCGGGAGCGGACGCTTGGCGTGAGGATTTGGAGGCGAGTGTGAAGACGCTTTCTCCGGAGTCTACCGCGCGGCTCCAAAGTTACTTTGGCGAGCAGCTCACGATCGCGGATGGAATGGCGAAGTGGAAGCGGCCCGATTTATCCGCGAAAACAAAGCCTGCGAAGGGTGGGACTGATGACAGCTTTGAGGGTGCCGTGGAGCAGCTGGTGGCGGAGGGTATGCCACGCGGGGAAGCTGAGGCGCGGGCTCGGGAGTTGTTTCCGGAGGGGTAATCATGGCGAGCATCCGGGGCACCATTAGGCTGGAGGGAGACGCTTATAAGCGGGTGGCGGAGATTGCTGCGATGGTAAAGCGGCCGGAAGCGCTTTGGAAGGAAGTGGTGCGGCGCGGGGCGAATGAGTTTCGGGCGCACTTTGTGAAACGGGATGGCGAGAATGTGAATAAGATCGCGCCGGGGCGGCGGGAGCATGTGTGGCTGGATTTCCGGAGTGCTACCGGCAACCCGGAGATTGTGATGGGTGGGGCTGAGTTTGCGATTAATGATCCGCGTTATGCGACGAAGGTTTATGGGGCAACGATCGTGCCCAGGGCGGCGAAGGCTCTCACGATTCCCATTCACGAGCTGGGGTATGCGCGGCGGCCTGCGGTGTTTGAGGATGAGACGGGGCATAAACTTTTTCGCCCGAAGGGTAAGCGGGTGCTGATGGCGCAGCTGGCGACGGATGCGGATGCGGTGGTGATCTATGTGCTGGCGAAGTCGGCAAGCATTCCAAAGGATCCCCAGGCGATGCCGGATGAGGCGAAGCTTGTGGCGGCTTGTGTGGATCAGGCGGAGAAGCATCTGGCTCGCGTGCTGGCGGCTGGCGGGAACTGATTTTCGATTTATGATTTGTCGCGGGAGGCTAAGTCGGCAATTACTCGGACCTGAGATGGGGAAGCGGGCGGGCGGGATGTTCGCACTATATTTCGAAACGATTTCGTAGGTTCCTCGGGTTCCTCGGGTTGGTGAATATGTGGTTAAGGCGCGGTGTGGTTAGCTGGCGGCTGAATGAACGCAACCAGCCAGCCCGTATCCAACCGCTATGGAAACTAAGCCATCCCCTGCCGCCCCCACGGAAACTGTAACCCAAACCGTGGCGATGGATCGTCCAAAGCTCCTGAGTTTACTCGGGCTTGCTCCGGAGGCGACGGATGCGGAGCTGGAGGGAGTGATTGTGGATTTGCGGGCGAAGGCCGGGGAGACGGCTACGGCGCAGAGTTCGCTTTCGGCGTTGTCGCTGGAGCGGGATGCGTTGCGTGCGCAGTATGAGGAGCTTTTTGAAAAGCAAACGACGCTGGATAAGAAGCAGCGCGAGGCGGAGGCGGATGCGGCGCTGGAGCCGGTGAAGTCGCGGGTGAGCGCGGAGCAGCTCGGCAAGTTGCGGGAGCTTTATATTTCGAGCCCGGATGCGGCGAAGTTTCATCTAGAGCTACTCCAGACGGCGGCGAGCGCGGAGGCTGTTGCCACCACCGGCAAGGGCGAGCCGCCAAAGCCGGTGCATGATCCCAGCAAGGGTGATGCGGGCGCGGAGAAGACGGCGGAGGCGAAGGCGAGTGAGGCGGAGTCGCTGATCAAGGCCGTGCAGAAGGAAGGCAAATTTAAGGATTACAGCTCTGCGCGTGAGGAAGCGCGGCGGAGGAGCCCGGAGCTTTTCCAATAACACAATCTCGGCAGCCGTGGCGACGCGGAGGCCAAGCACACAAAACCCAAATAACACGATAAGATGAGTACACTCTACGCACGTAAAACCGCAATCGTCGCCCTTGTGGCGGCTGCAAGCCTCGCGGGAAAAGAAGGCTTCCTGTATAAACTCAACGAGAGCAACCAGGCGGTGATCGTCTCGGCTGTGACGGATACTCCGCACGGGGTGATTGGCGCAACCACTGTGGATGGCCTGGAGATCTCGGCAATCCCGCTTGGTGGCAACCATGGCACCGTGCGTGTAAAGCTGGGGGCTGCCGTGACTGACTTGCGCAAGGCGCTGCAAATTCGGGCGGATGGCACGGTGGGGCCGGACGCGGCAACCGGGGCACGAACGCTGGTGGCGCTGCCATTGGAGACGGGTGCAGCTGATGAGCTGATTGAGTGCATCCTGATTTCACCGCGCACGATCACGGCAAATGCGGGGGTGTCCATCGTGGCCCTCCCGGTAAACCTGCCATCCCTCGCGAATGGGGATGCATTTACCAATTACACGCCCGGATTTGCCTTCGAACTGGTGGCTGAAGATTTCCGCGTGACGGTGCCTGTGACTACTGCGGCGAAGGCGGCAACGCTGAATCTCGAAATCGGCGCAACGAATGTGACAGGGGGCGAAATCGCACTGACCTCCGCGAACTGCACACCGATTGGCGCGGCGGTGGCGGGCGCGGCAATCACCGCAGCTTTCACCGGGACCGCAACCGACACGATCTCCATTGAGGCATCGGGCGTGACGACCTTCATCGAAGGCGCGGGCGTGGTGCTGCTGAAGATCCGCAATCTCGAAACGGTGAACGCGGGCTAAGCCAGGCGTTCGCAAAACCAAACCACACAAGACGAAAGATTAAATTATGAAGGGTATCACCTTTGACGTTCAACTCACGGCGTATGCGCACGGCATCGCGCCCGATTATTCCAGCTCCCTGGCTGAGCTGATGGCACCTCAGTGCGTGTGCCCGGCAGCAGCGGGGCAGTACATCAAATTCGATGATGATGAGGCATTCCGCTACATCGAAACGCGCAGGGCGATTGGCGGGGATATGGCGATGATCGATTTCCCCAGCTCTTCGCCCACCTTCAATTGCGATCCGCATGCGCTCGGCATCGCGACGGATCAATTTGAGAAAGAGCGCGTGGGAGATGCGGGGCTGGTAATGCTGCGCGAGTCGAAGGTGCGCACGCTGGTATCGCGCAACGCGCTGTCCCGGGAGCAACGGGTATTCAGTGCCTACTCCTCCGGTGTGGCCGCTGAGGGCGGGCTGGGTGTCTGGACGGATGACGACGTGGATCCCATCGACGAGCTGAACACGATCGTGG
>JAYUWZ010001171.1:0-5327 GCA_043753265.1 Verrucomicrobiaceae bacterium | reverse complement strand
CAAGAAATTACTCCTTACGCTGTTTCCGTTCCTGGCTGTCTCCTGCGACAAGCCGAAGAAGCCTGACAATAACATCAAGGCGATGGATGAAATCAAGACGATGGACCCGAACGACATTCTCTTTTCGTTGGCGACCCTCTGCGACCCTATTCCTGCGACGCAGTCCGGTCTGCCGAGCACCGCGCATCAGGCATTGCACGAGGACGACTGGCGGCAGATTGAGTTTGTCGCACTTGCCAACCAAGAAAACATCCAATCAAAGCTCACGGAGCTTGCTGCCTTCAAGAAAACGCATGGAAAGGGGCTGGGCTTCACTCAAGTTTTCATTCGCCCGGAGCATCCAAGGACGTTCGAGAGTGCAGGCTTAACAACAGCACAGTTACCCCGCCTCACCGAGTCTGCGCTATCACTTGGCGGTGGCACTGTGCCCGGTGGTTTCGCGCTCGCCGACGGGGGCGACTGGTTCATCTACGGCCAGCGTTCGCCCGATGGTCGTATTCTTCACCTGGCAGTTTCTCCCGGTGGCAACACCGCTCCTTCCGAGCAATTTCTCCGCGCGCTCGCCGACCTCGCCGGAACGCGCTTCCTGCTCGTGGACTGGTATGCGGGCGTTGTCGTAGATACCACGTCGCCCGGAGCCATTCTGACTTGGGCAAGCCGATTCCGATGAATCCAGAAATGCCAGCCAATTGCTGAACCTAAAAAACGCCGAGACGTCCGAGTGGAGCCCGACATACAGCAGTAAGGATACATTCCAGATTGAATGGCCAGGCTAGCAGTTAGTCGATAAGCGGCAACCATGCACATCCCTGAACCATGCACCTCGATCAGAAATTAGTGGATGCAGCATTGCGGCTCGCCAGTAATCGCTGGCCGGGGCGTGAGGCTGGGGCGGCGGCCCTCTACACGGCGTCCGGGCGCATCCTCACCAGTGTCTTCGCGGAGAGTCCCAACCAATCGGCGTGCTTGTGCCATGAGACGGGGGCAATCTGCGAAGCACACAAACTAGAGGAAGCGGTATGTGCATCCGTTTGCGTGTCGCGTGAGGAGGGGGCCTCTCCATTTGTGATTCTCCCTCCCTGCGGCATTTGCTGCGAACGGCTGGCTTACTGGGGCGGAGAAGTCGAGGTGGCAGTGCCCCGCACTGACGATCCGAGCTGGGAGATGCGACGCCTGAAACAACTTCTACCGCATTACTGGTTCAAGAAATGGCCATTGAAACCATGAGCCAACCCTTTCCAGACTACCTTGCTTCGGACCGGCTTCTCTTGCGCCGGCTGCATCGTGACGACGCGGAGGCCTTGTGTGCTTATCGTTCACTGCCGGAAGTGGCCCGCTATCAGTCTTGGGATTCTTTTGGCATGGAGGACGCCATCCGGTTGATTGAGACACAGTCCGCACCGGAGCCGAACATTCCAGGGACTTGGTTCCAGTTGGCCATCGTCAAAGCCTCCAGCGGTTGTGTGATCGGCGATTGTGGTCTGCACTGCCGGGCGGAGGAGCCGCGCCATATGGAGATTGGGGTCACGCTCTCGCCACTCCACCAAGGCCGCCGCTATGCTGACGAGGCGCTGGAGTGTGTGCTGGGGTATCTTTTCGACACTTTGGACAAGCACCGCGTGTTCGCGAACACCGACGTCTTGAATCTCCCGGCCGTTGCGCTCTGCCGTCGCTTGGGATTCCGGCAGGAGGCGCACTTTGTGGATTCCTTGTGGTTCAAAGGCCAGTGGGGGAGCGAATATGTATTCGCCATGTTGAAGCGGGAGTGGACGGAACGCCGCATGTTCCTGAAATCCGGCCAGCGCGTTGGGGATACCCGCTGATGCGATTGCCAACCCACGAACCCCCCGCCCAAGCGTAAATGGACACCTTCGGAAGCACTGACCCGAAAAAGATGCCGCCCCATCTCTTCCATGGTGCGCACGATGTCGACTATGCCACGGCGATACGGGCCAATACTGCGGTGCAGGATTGTTCGATTTGTCCCCGGCACTGGTATATCGACGCCCGTTTCCACTGCGCGGAATGCGGTGCGGATTTCCTGTGGTCAGCACAGGAGCAGCGAGCGTGGTTTGAGACTTACCGATTCTGGGTCGATTCCCAGCCGAGGCTCTGCCGTCCTTGCTCCGCGAAACGCCGCAATGTGCTGCACCTCCGCCAGGAGTACGATGCCCTCGTGACGTCGGCGCGAGCCGGTGGGACACCGGGCAACAAAGCGCGCATTATCGAGATCGTCGACGCCCTGGAGAGTTACTTCAGCCGCATCCCGGAGAAGCTCACGGAAACGCGCGAGTTGTTTCGGCGGCAGCTTGCGAAGGATCAATCGCTATGACCGCATACTGGAAGCGGTTTTGCATCACCACCGGCATTGTTGTGGTGGTCTTCCTTCCCGCGATGATGCGCGAGCATCCCTCGATAATACTCATGGGGCCTTGGTTTGGCACCATTCTTACACTGGAGAAGGTGGAGGCCTTGCGTGGCTTGAGTCTCGATACTCCCACGTGGTCTGTTGTCATGGGCCTGCTGACGCTGGTGGTGATTGCGGTTGCCTCGCGCTGGATGGTGACTGCCATCCTGGCCACGATCTTCTTTATCACAAGCGCGCTGTTGCTGTATGCGGTAATGAGCGCTGATTTTGGCCGCGACACACGTCATGAAATACCTCGTCTCCATTGTCGTTTGCCTGACGCTTTTCATGATCTTTCGCCCCAACCATCACTACACGCTCCAGACGTGGATCTACTTGCTGATCATCCACGCACCAATTCCCGCGCTGATGTTCGCTTTCGAGCGAGCCAAAAAGGTACAATTTCACCCGGCCCTTTGTTTTCTCTGCACCTGGATTGGTAGCCTTGCTCTCGGTTTTCTCATCGGCCCATTTCTGATTTCCATTCTCGGAGGAAAACGATCGTGATAGCGCGGCTAAACACTGCGTGGAGCTTGTGTCGCCAGGCGTCGCGCTCTGCGAACGAAGGCCAATGAATGTCGTCTACCGCCAGGCAATCCCTTCTGACGCTCCGGGCGTCGCCGATGTTTACCTGGCATCCCGAAAGACCTTTCTCCCATTCGCGCTACTTGCCCATTCGGACTCCGAGGTTAGGCAATGGATCGCCGACGTGCTGATTCCTTCCGGCAGGCTCACCGTGGCTGCGACAGCCCACGAAATCATCGGCATGATGGCTCTGTCGCACGTTGAGCAATTCGACTGGATCGAGCAGCTTTACCTCCACCCAGCCGCAGTGGGTCGCGGCATCGGTAGTCAGTTGCTCGAACGCGCCAAGGAGGAGTTGGGTCCGCTGATTCGGCTGTATACTTTCCAAGCCAACACCGCGTCGTGCCGTTTCTATGAGCGGCACGGATTTCGCGTAGTAGCGTTCAGCGACGGTCAGGCGAATGAAGAACGGTGTCCCGATGTTCTTTATGAACTCGACCGTTCGCTGAGTTTGGGCTCGTCGGGCCATCTGAACGCAGTGTGAGAAACCAATGACTGATCCACAATCACGCAGCCTCACGCGTCTGTGCATACTGGTTCGTTAAGTGCTTCTGATTCCTCGCACACCCACACCACCAACCCATGGCCACTACTGAAAAAGCAGCTCGCGACCTCCTCACTTACATCGAAGCGTGCTACACGCCGACGCACCATTACGTGCCAGCTAATCTGGCTGACTTTCGGCATCTTGACCTCAAGTTTTACGAAACAACGAAGGCGCAATTCGAGAACGCCGGCTTCACTCATCTTTGTGACGAGGAGGACGAGACGCTTCGGCAGGTTCGGGGAAACATGCTTCGACGCGTGATGATTCGAACAATGGTTTCTCCTGGCGGTGACGTGATGGCTGGCATTTATCATCCGCGCGCAAAGTTCTGGCCGGCGGTGCTCTTCTTCTTTTTACGCGTGAAGCTTACGAAGGCGATCGATTGCGAGACCGAGTATACGGACGGTTCCTTCCTCGTGACATCACATGCCTCTCTGGCGACGGCGATTGAGGAACCGCCAATGGTTCACTCGGAATTCATGCCGCCCTCTACCGCAACGGCGGAACTGATTGCCCGGCACAGCCTCCGAATGAAGATATACTCCGAACTCAACGCGGACGCTTCCCCACGCATCGTGCGCACGAGGGAAGACTTGTTGGGGTCTCAGAATCGGCTCAATGCGCTCAAGTCAGCCTTTCGCAAGCAGCTTGGCGGTGTCTCGCTGGAGGAATTGGAACGGCTATCCGGCAAGCACCGCGAATGGGCGTCCGCACTTCATTCTCGGATCCAGCAGGTGCACAGCGAACGAACTGGCGCTTGATGAATGCTGAGTTGCACCCGGAAGGCATCCTTGTGTTTGGAGACATGAAAGCGACTGAACCAACCCATGCAGACATTGCTGCGTTCCTTCGATTCGGCCTGCTTACAGGTTTTTACGACGTTTCTGCTGTGGTAAACTGGGCGTATGACATTGCTGCATCGGAGCCAGATCCCCATCTCGCATTTTTGGAGCTTTGCCTCAGCGGTTCGGAACCGCGCAGCACCGTTTTGTCGCTACTCACCCATGTCCCTGGGGCGGTCACGCCGGATTTAGCCGTCCATATGTTGCTCGGCCATGCCTGCCGGCTTCTGAAGTCGCGCGCCGTGCCCGCCGAGCAGATCCTGCTTCGCGTCTATGGGGTAGCGAGTCTCAATACGTTTCCGGACGCGATCTATTTTAAGCTTATGGGACTTGAGGACGACTACTCTCTCGTCAGGGACGGTATCCACGGCACACTTGCCGAGGTAGCCGATGATATAGCCACATTTTTAGCCGACTACGAGTCGTATGCTCCCGACATTCCAAACGAAAACACCTAACCATGTGCCGCAGCCAATCGCGGCGATACCAGCATCGCTAGGCGTCATGTTCTCAGACTACTTCGCACACGCCCCGTGAAAGACCAAAACTCCATCCCCACCGCTTTGAAGATCGTCGCGGGCCTGTTTCTTTTCTACGGGATCAGCAACTTTATTGGGATCGTCATTAAATTGGTCTCCGGCTCCCTTCACGACCGTCGTGCCGGTGTAGCGCTCTCCGAGCGGCATGTGTGAGTGCAGCCGGAGGCCACCTTTTTAAAGACTGGCGCTTTGCGCTGTGCTTTCTCATGCCGCTCGGAGAGCGCCATCCACCTTCTCTGCAGTCTATTGATGGCCCTTACTTCTTGGGCAGGAAGGGGGTTACTACTTCTTTCCAGATGGCGTAGCCTTTGGGATTCATGTGGAGGTTGTCGGGCAGGAAGATGTCGGGCTTCGGGTTGCCGTCTTCTCCCAGCATGGCTGGGAAAACATTGATGAATTTCAGGCCT
>JAYUWZ010001170.1:0-2438 GCA_043753265.1 Verrucomicrobiaceae bacterium | reverse complement strand
ACCTCGACGCTGGCGCGCTGCAAACCACCGCCTCGTTCACACTCGCTGGCACACATACCGTGGCGCTTGGTGCATTTGGGGGTACCATCTCACCGGACATCTTTACAGACTTCACGGTGGACGGTGCAGTGCTCGGCAGCGGCTCGCTCACCAAGGCCGGCACGGGCACTTTGATCCTCACCAATGCCGCGAATAATTTCGGCTCCACCAACGTGACTGCCGGAACTTTGCTCCTGGGGAATTCCAACGTGCTTCCGGCCGCCCCTGTGATCGTAAGCGGCGGTGTGCTTGCTCTCGACGTGCATAACGACGCCGTGGGCGCAGTGACACTCAGCGGCACCGGCTCCATCAGCGGCACCAGCGGGGTGCTCACCGCGGACTCCTACGACATCCAGTCCGGTACCGCGAGTGCCATCCTCGCAGGCAGCGGAGGTCTCGCAAAAAACTTCGGCGGCACCGCAACGCTCACTGGGGTGAACACATTCACCGGTGGCGTGCAGCTGAATGGCGGCATTCTTTCGATCAACGACATTGCCGCGCTGGGCTCTGCCGCAAATCTCATCACCTTTGCCGGCGGCGCGCTCAATGCCACCACTTCGCTCTCCTTTGCGCGGGCGCACGAGTTGCAGGACATTGCTGGCAATGGCTTCGGCGCAGCCGCAGGAGTGTTCCTGTCCATCGACGTTCCACTGACCGGCCCCGGAGGATTCACGAAAGTGGGCAACGGCACCGTCCAAATTAATATCCCGGCCACCAATCTCGGCGTCACCGCGGTCACCAATGGTGTGCTTGAGTTAAATACCGCAGGCAACGCGATTCCCGCCGCGGGGCTCTCCATCACCAGTGCGGCGGCTCCCAACGTGGATGCCATCGTGCGCCTGTTCCAACCGGAGCAAATTCCCGACAACGCTCCCATCACGATCAGCGCCAATGGAGCGCGCAGCGCATTCATCGATCTGAATGGCCTCACCGAAACCATCGGCGACCTCACCGTGTCGAGTACCTCCACCGGAACCGATGCCCTCGTAAATGGCATTCGCACAGGTGCGGGGGGCACGCTGATTTTGAATGGCAACGTCACGTTCAACAACAATCGCAACGCGACGGGAAACACGGGACGTGAACTCCTGCTCACAGCGACTGGAGCGCGCAATGCCACAGTAGCCGGCGGAGGCACCCTGGATCTCGGTGGCGTGCCACGTACCTTCACGGTCGAGACGAATAACGCCAACCTCAACACGAATGCGCACATCGACCTGAATATCGTCAATGGCGGCATCGTGAAGGAAGGCTCACGCATCCTGGTCCTCAATGGCTCGGCAAGCACGTTCACCGGCGGAATCACCATCAACGCCGGCGGGGTTGCTGTCGCGAATTCGAGTGCCACCAACACCTTCAGCGGAGGCATCATGGTCAACGCTGGAGGCACTTTGCTGCTCAATAGCGCCGCGGCGAACGCGACATTCAGCCTGCAACTGGGTGCCCTGACCAATGCAGTCACTCTCAATGGCGGAAGCTTCCAAGCCAACTATGGAGTCAACGATCGCACTCTCACGGATCGGCTGATCACCCTCACGGCGCTGGGCGGCACATTCAATACCAACGGCACGTATGCCGCGGGAACCTTTGTAGAGACAAACATAACCCAACTACGACTCGAGGACACCCTGAACACACAGGTGATCACCGGCACCGGGCCTGTCACAAAAACGGGCGGCGGCCGTCTCACCCTGAATGATCCCAGCCCGAATTTTTCCGGCCCGTGGATCATTAACAACGGCACCCTGGAGGCCGTTCCAGCGAGGCTGGGAAATGGCTCCGCGACAAACGTCATCACCGTGAACGGCGGCAACTGGGCGGTAACGGGCGATTCGAACCTCGCGCAAATCACCGTCAACGGCGGCGCACTGAGCGCAAACGGCGCGGTCCGCACCATCAACAGCCCGGTCGCAGTGACTGGCCCGGGGTTCTTCTTTCCGAATGATTTCTGGTCGGACACCAACGCGGCACGCGGCCTTCAGTTTGCAGGCCCCATCACGGCGGCAGCAAACGACCTTACCATCGCTGTAAACCGCCCTGGACTTGATACAAATAGCGGCACGATTTCGTTTTTCAATCCCGCCAATACGATGTCGGGAATCATCACCATCGGCGACAATCTGCGCCTGCTCAGCAATCCAACGGGTGGCACCGGCAGCACCATCGGCACCGCCTCCGTGGTGCTCGCAGGGGGCCAGCTCGCCCTGCGCGACAACGGCACCGGAAACGGCAGCGCGCTGCCTTACGGCAACAATGTTTCCATCGTTACGCCCGCGGGCATCCTGGCCCATGGCGACCTCGTGGGCACCGCGACGCTCAATGTGGATCGTGCCAGCGGAACCAATACCGGAAATGCCTTCCAACTTGGCACCTTCACCATCGGGGCTCACCAATTGAAC
>JAYUWZ010001169.1:0-5329 GCA_043753265.1 Verrucomicrobiaceae bacterium | reverse complement strand
AGCGATAGAGGCACGGCAGACGAGACGAAGGGGTTTCATGATAGGAGAGAGACTGGAAGGAAGCGACACGATGGATTTCTGCACCTGAGGGAAAGGTGAAGAAGGACGTGGGTTTGAACCATATCAATCCCAAATTCTCATGTGTAATCATACCAGTGCTCACGCGCAGGCTTATTTTCGCGACTTCCTGTGGGAGTCGCTCAGGGGCCCCGGGTGCCATCTTTCCAGAGGATCCCATCCTTCTGCCATTCCACGAGGAGATTCCGAAACGCCGCGAGAGCTGGGGCGGCAGGAGCGGACTCTACCCCCTTCCAGACCATCACAATCTCCACTGTCCGCACGGGCACCAACGGTCGGAAAGCGAGCTTGGTATCCGCACCAAGGCTGGCGACGCTGTCGGGAATGATGCCGATTCCCGCACCTGCCTCGACATAGCTGAGCACCGTGGAAATGACACTGGGCAACCGTGCCACCTGCGGCGTAAAGCGCGCGGCCCGGCATGCGGCGAGCACCGCATCGTGGAGCCCCACCCCTTCTCTCCGCGCGAGAAAAATCAGCGGTCTCCCGGCAAGCTCCCGCCACGTCAGCGTGGGTTTTTTGGACATCGCATGACCTGCGGGCAGCACCGCGCAAAGTGGCTCCTTGCGCAGCAGCATCGTATGCAATTGACCGACGGGAGCTCCAAGCACGGGCCGGGTGAGCCCCACATCCAGGCGGCCCCGCGCCACCATCTCCCATACGCGCTCGGGAGTGCGCTCCTCCAGCACCACGGCCACCCGCGGGTAGCGGCGGCTGAATTCCCTCAACAACCTGCCGAGAAAAGCCTGCGTGGGCGGCCCGATATAGCCCACTCGCAACTCGCCCTCCTCCCCCGCCGCAGTCCGTTTCACCCGCCGAATCGCATCATCCATGCGCTGCAGCAGCAGTCCCGTTTCGCCAAGCATTACCGCGCCAGCCTCCGTCAATGCCACGTTGCGACGGTTGCGCCGCAGCAACTCCGCACCAATGTGCTCTTCGAGTTCCTTCACCGCACGGCTCAGGGCGGGCTGGGCAATGTGCAAGCGCCGTGCTGCCTTGGAAAAGCTCAGTTCCTCGGCGACAGCCTGAAAATAGCGAAGGTGGCGAAGGTCCATGGATTAATCACGAATCGGCATGACAACAGTAACCGGTGTGCATTTTGGTTACAAGAGCCCGCAATCGCTCCTCACTGTTTTCCCGGCAGGGCTGCAAAAGGGGCCGCATCCGCATCGTCCCCTTTGGGCCAGCGCGCGCGAGCCAGCAGGAAAATCGTGGCCGCGCATGGAATGAGAACGGGAATCACGGGAATGAGATCCGTGCGCTCGTATCCCACCAGCCGCGGCCACCAGCAAATCAAGAAATGGCAGACAGCCAGGACCACGACCTCGCGTTTGCAAAAACGCATGCGAGCACGCAGAATGAGATAAGGAAGCGCGATCCAGAAGACCGGCCACCCGTAGCCGATCAGGCGCTCCACCCAATCGCCGAGCGAGGTGCCAAGCAGGAAGGCAATCGTACCGTAAAAGAACGCCAGTTCCACCGCAAATGGCGGCTTCATTCCCCGCCAGGTGCCACGTTTTGCGCGGAGCGCCCGCAGGGTTCTCACGAGGAAAAACAGGCCGCTGCCAAAAAGGGTCACAAACACCAGGAGCGTATTGAGCGGATAACGGCCTCGAAAGCACAAGCCCACCTGCCTGTCGGAACCAATGTGCAGCCACGCTGGCAGGTCCCACTTTGCAAAAGGCACGCCCACGTCGGGCCGCACATCGCTCCAAATTACGAGCCCGCAAACGTTCGACAGGAAATTATACGGCACCTTGAGGGCGAGGTAAAAGAGGTCCGGCAGCTTGTGGATATTCGGCTGGCCCATGCGCCCAAATAGCGAGGAGCAAAACATTCCTGCCAGCAGCACCGCGATGCATCCGAGCATCAATTTTCTTTCCCGCCGCCACCAGGCGAGCGCTCCGCACATGACACACAGGAGCAGCGTGCTCTCGCGGGCGAGGAACGCCAGGAACAGGACCAGCAGGGCCCAGGGGATCCTGCCCCGCAGCAGCAACAAAAAGAAAAGCGCGGACAGCGCCATGTGAAACAAATCCGACATGTAGCCAAACAGCAACCCCTCCAGCGCAAAAGGTGTGAGCAGGAGCAACAGCGCCCACCGAGGGTCGGCACCCACATGCCGCAGCAGTTCTGCGACACAGTATGCGAGGAGCGCAAACGCGAGCACGTTTACGATGAGAAAGCTTTGCGGCAACTCCATCCCCGTGACCGCTGAAAGCTGGCTCACCAGCCATGGGTGAAGCACCCGCTTTGAAAAGGGCGATTCCACCTCGGCAATCCGCCCCTGGGCAAGCTGCAGATATCTTTCACTATCGATCGCAGCGAGATACGGAACGGGCTGATGCCGGTACCAATGACACAGCGGCACGACCTCGTGCCATTTGAGAACAGCCATGCCGGCGAGCACGACAATCAGCGTCACGAGCCATGTGAGCCCGGGACCAAAGCGCGAAACGGGGTGTTCTCCGGATGTCATGTGAAAATCCTGATGCGTGAACGATTACAGCACCTGCCCGCTGCCCACGGCGGCAAGGTCCCTCAACCAGGCCTTCACCAGTGCGAGTTCCTTTCGGGGGAAAATCTTTTCTTTCACCAGCGCTTCGTAACAGCGCAGGAGATTGGCACCCACGCACCCGGCGCCTTGCTCGAGAGTGACTCCTCCGAGCACCTGGCGGATCTTCTCATTTGCGAGATACCCGGGCACCTCGTCTTGAAAGTCACGGTGGAGATTGTGGGGGTTGCGCTTTTGCACCACCTCCGCCTCGTGGAATACCAGCGCCCCGCCGATCTCCCACACGCAGCGCTGCGCGATAAAGCTGCGCCAGATATCCGTCATCCGGAAAGTGCAGAAACTAGGCAGATACATCAGCGGATACGCCTCGGGCCACCACCAGGTGCTCTGGCTGTTGAAAGGACACCACACGCCCGGCATGAGCGCCACGCTGGGCCCGGTCTTGAAATCGAGCGGCTTGTCCAGAACGAGGCGCCATACTGCGTCAACATCCGGGCTGCCATTCGCCAACCCCTGTTGAATGGGGCTGCGCACTGCGGTGCGCTTCTTCTCAAGCTTCGGCGCACGCTCGCTGATGCGATCCAGTGGGAGCCCGCGTGGCCAGATGAGGGCGTCGCTGAAATAACGATACACATTGCACCAATCCGATTTACGCACCGCGCACGCCTGCACGTTTAGTTCGCGCAACCCCCACCCCTCCAGCGGGCAGTTATCGTCGTCCGTCTCGTAGATGCACTCCGCGCCACGGCTGATTGCGATGAGGTACCCCGCATTTTTGCGCACGTAGTGATTCACCGGCAGCAGTGCGGGCAGCTTCAGCGGCAGCTTCATCTGCGCATCCAGCGTCACCAGTTCGGCATTCTTTACGGGGTATTCCGTGGGGCCTTTTTTATCCCCCGCGACAATGACGGTGCCCCCGGCATCATGCATGCGTTTGCATAGTCCACGAATGGCCGGGGTCGGCTGCTGGATGGTGGTGACTACCGAGTAAAATGTGGGCGGGTTCAAAGCTTTGCCTTCTGCGCACGGTGGAGTTTCCAAAGGATGCGGAACGACTCTCGCAAGCTATTGCGGCCAATGCGAAAGTTTTCGTTGTCGTAACTGATGGGCACCTCCGTCCATTTGAACTGGTGCATGAGGTGGCGGATTTCCGTCTGGAAAAAATTCGCCCTGCTTTCAACGCCCCGCTCCAGCACAGCCCCCATCGCACTCCGGGTGAAGCACTCAAACCCACTTGTCATGTCCGTCATCCGCGATTTCAGCAGCCAGCGGGCGAGGATCGATCCTCCTTTGCTCACAACAACCCGCGTCCACGGGCTCTTGTGGCTGCCGCCCTTTATAAAGCGGCTGCCGCCCACATACTCGTAGCCTTCCCGCATTTTCTCGAGGAACCGGGGGATCTCCTCCGGCTTGTGGCTAAACCCGCCGTCCATCTCCAGGATCCAGTCGCAGCCATCGTCGTAAGCCGCCCGGTATCCACGGAAATAAGCATCCACCACACTGCGATTTTCAGGAGCCCACACCAGCACCACACGAGGGTCCGTGGAGGCAACTTCCGTGATGATGCCGCGTGTCCCGTCCTTCGACATGTGATCGAGGACACAATATATCCTGCTCTTCGCATCCAGATGCACGAGCACACGGCTCAGCAACTCACGGATGTTGCCCTCCTCATTGGCCAAGGGGACTACGATCCCGAGCTTGGGCGACTCGGGACTGGAGCTATTTGTGCTTTGGCTCTCACGGTTGGTCATGCTTCCGCAAGGGCATCCGCTCCGATGGTAATCCCGGGGTGGGGTAGAACTTGCCAGCGCAATTTAGGCAGGAGCCGCTTTTCAGCCAGCGAAAAAGCCGCTCAGATCGCACTCACCAGAAAAATCGTGCCGTTAATGCTGAAATGGCATCACTGCTATCGCAATTCGTGACTTCCATGATAACGCCGGATCTGACAACATCCTCGTTTCTGTGAAACTCATCCGGACACTCACCATCGTCCTCACCCTGTGGCTTGTGGCAATCTCGCTACTACACGGGAAGCTGAACCTTGGCTGGTTCAAGCCAAAGTCGGAGGCAAATTTCAGCGTGGGCTTCCTGCCGGTCACCTGCCACCTCACGTGCCCGGTTACCGATTTCATCAATAAGAACATGGAAGGAAAAAGCCAGTTCATCCCGCGCCGTTTCAGCGGATGGCCGGAACTGGCGGAGATGTTTCTCACGCAGCCCAAAGAGATGCCCGCCACGTTCCTTCTGGCCCCCATGGCCATCTCCCTGCGGGAAAAAGGCGAGCGCATTAAAATCGTCCACCTCGGCCACCGTGACGGCTCGGCAGTCATGGTTCATAAGGACTCCAACATCTTCCAGACCTCCGACCTGCGTGGGAAAACCATCGCCGTCCCGGGACGCTTTTCCAATCAGCGCCTCATCATCTTTCGCGAACTGAAGAAAGTGGGCATGACCTTCGACGACGTGCGCATTATCGACATGCCGCCGCCCGACATGCCCGCCGCACTTTTGGCAAAAGCGGTGGACGCCATTACCTCTGGCGAACCCTTCATGGGCCAGGCCGAGCTCGATGGCTATGGCCGCGTGCTCTGGCAGGCCAAGGATGTGTGGCCTGGCTTTATCTCGTGCGTGCTCGCGGTACACGAGGACGCCATCCTTGATCGCCGCCCGGACATCCAGAAACTCGTGAACGGCATCGCCGCCAGCGGCAAGTGGATCGACCAGAGCATGGAG
>JAYUWZ010001168.1:0-2441 GCA_043753265.1 Verrucomicrobiaceae bacterium | reverse complement strand
TGCGGGTGAGTTCTTCGAGCTTTGGTTTGCGCAGAACAATCGATCGGGCGTGACTGGTAAGACTTTTTAACTCTGCGGATCTGGGATCGCCAGGGTGCGCAGAACCCCAAGATTCGAGTCCTTCCAGCGATAGGCGAATTTCCGCTGTCTGGTCTTCGTGAGAGTTCAAGCCGTAGATGAGAACCTGCAGCATGAGTTGATTCAAAATGGCCCGGAGCTTGAGGTCTTCCTCGTCGGAGGAACACAGCCGAATCAGATTCGCCCCCGTGATGGGAAGGTAGCGCAGGGAGCCATTGAGCGCGGCGTTTTGCGATTTAAACCGTTCCTGCTCGCGTTCCTTTTCTGTGACGAGAATCGAAAGCTCGTTAATCCTCGTCCGGAGCCGCTCACCCTCGGAAGGTGAAATAAATGAGGGAAGGGTGCCGAGATTGAGGATGGTTTCCCTCATCTCGGCCATCAATTCCGGGAAGCGGTCGTAGTCCGTAAGCAAAAGCAGGCGGCTCTTGAGCACATCCTGGTTAAACGTAGCATCCACTTGCTTCAGGTGCCGGACGTTTTGACTAAAACGATCATGTTCAGCAAAGAGCATCTGGTTGGTCTTAAAATAGAAGAAGATCAAGGCTGCCAGCAGCGCAAGACCGACCAGCAGATGTTTGGTGGAGAGTTTCACAGAGGCTTGCCCTGAAATTCGCCCGTGAGGGTTTTCAAAAACTTCACAATGTTTTCCACATCGGTAGCCGGGATGTGCTGGCCCAATTGAAAGCGCGCCATGAGGACCACCACTTCGTCGAGGGTGTTCGCGGAGCCATCGTGCAGGTAGGGCGCAGTCAAGGCGATGTTGCGCAGGGTGGGAACCTTGAACACATGGCGATCCTCCTCGTCGCCTGTCACATTGTAGCGACCTAGATCGGCTTTGGTAGTTCCGCCGCGATCCTCAAAATAGCCGGCCATGGCGCCCATGGCTTCGAACAAATTTCCGCCGATATTCACGCCTTGGTGGCAATTCGTGCAGCCATAGGATTTGAATTTGCGATATCCTTCCTGTTCTTCGGCGGAGAGGGCGGAGTCGTCGCCGCGGAGAAATTTGTCGAAGCGAGAGTTGGGAGTAATCAAGGAGCGCTCAAATTGGGCAATTGCGTCCCGGATATTTTTTGCCTGAATCCCGTCGGGGTATATCTGCTTAAATTGAGCTTTATACGAGGCGGACTCTCCTAACTTGGAAATGACTTCCGCCCAACTCGAGCCCATTTCCTTCGGGTCATGAATTGGGCCGTCCGTTTGTTCCTCGAGGGTTGCAGCCCGGCCGTCCCAGAATTGCTTAAAATTCGCTCCACTGTTGAAGACCGTGGGAGAATTGATTTCACCACGGATTCCATTGATCCCAATGGACACCATACGGTTATCCGTGCCTCCCTTGCTCAAATCGTGGCAACTGGCACAAGCCACTGTATTATCGTGTGAGAGCTTGGGTTCGTGAAAGAGCGCTTTGCCCAGTGCCACTTTGCGCGAATCCAGATTCACTTCGAGCGGGATGGGTTTGATGGGTTCGTTGTTTCGGGATGTGATGGTTCCGGGCAACTGCGAGGGAGGGGGGGCGCACCAGAGTTGCGATGCCGCCGCACCGGCCAGAACCAAAATGAGAAGGAATGAGCGGAACATAAAATGGAAAACGAAGCGTGCCTTTAGCGGGGTATGGCTTCCTCGTAGGCCTTCATCTGTTTTTCGTAACAGTCGGGGCAGTAGCCGTGACTGAACTGGCACCCTGTATTCTCGGTGATGAAGGTCTCGATGCGCTCCCAGTAGCTATCGTCATTGCGCACCTTGTGGCACTGACAGCAAATCGGGATGATCTCCTGCAGTTTTTGAATTTCGGTCGTGTAGCGGAGGATGCGTTTGGCCACGTGGAGCCGGGTGCGGATCACTTCCCGATTGAGGGGTTTCGTCAAAAAATCATCCACGCCCTGCTCCATCGCCAACATGTAGTCATCGGGGCCAGTATGTGCAGCGGTGAGAAGGATGAAGTACGTGTAGCGTGTATCCGGACGGGAACGGACGCGTCTGCAGAGCTCGAGTCCGTCCATGTCCGGCATCATCCAGTCGCTCACGATCACTCGAAAGGGATCCTGTTCAAAAAGCTCCCAGGCTGCCGCCCCGCTGGGGGCTGAAACGACTTCGTGGCCGAAACCTTGCAGCGTGAGCCGAAGGACTTTTTCGGCAACGGGATTATCTTCAGCGATCAATATTTTCATGGGTGCTGAAGCTCCGCCTGGAGGGCGGCAATGAAGCCGGGCAATTCGCGCTGAATCACCTGCAGTGGCTCGACGGCGGCTTGAAAATTCCCGGCTTTCCCGGCCGCCTCGATCTTTTCACAGTTGTCGCGAAGGAGGTTGCTGCCGAGTTGGGCGCAGCTGCCTTTGAAGGTATGGGCCGAGAACACCAAC
>JAYUWZ010001167.1:0-11079 GCA_043753265.1 Verrucomicrobiaceae bacterium | reverse complement strand
CTTCCGGTCCCCTACCCCACCGCCGATCTGCAGCAGGTGTTTGCCAATCTGCCACACAAAATCCGCGCGCCAGGCAAGCTGGAGATCCGACACAATCTTCGGATGGTCGCGGTCATCGATTTTGACTGAAAGGAGCGACGCATTGCCCAGAGCGAGCACGGTGTCGTGATGCAAGGCTGAGCGCCGGGGAGCGAAGCTTTGGTTAATTCGGCCACGGAGTTTGAGGACGTCGTCCTTGAAATCCACCAACTGAATTCCGCCCCTCGTTTCAAACCCGTTGTTTCGCCAGGTCGACCATTCATTGAGGGGAAGCATGATCAGCCCTTCCTCCGCCAGCACCGTGAACGCCTTCTCGTCCCATGTCGCCTCACTGCTCGACCACTGCTCGCTCACCTTGAGCTGACCCAGGGTCTTGGGATTTTTGGGATCCGCCACATCGAACAACGATACTGCCACCCGGTTATCCACAAAACCCACGGTGACCAGGCGGTCTCCCAACGGCTCGATATAAGTGCTGAAGCCGGGTACTTCCAGATGCCCCACCACCTCGGGAACTGCTGGCTTGGAATTGTCCACCACCCACAGCGGATCGATTTGCTCGAAAGTGACGATGTAGATGCGTTTTCCATCAAACCGCGTTGCACGGACACTTTCATTGAGTCCCAAATTCAGACTCCCCACCGACTTGGGAGTGCCAGGCTTGGATGCGTCAAAGTTCTCCACTCGGGTGTAGCGGCGTGCCGGAATACCCGTCGAATTCCAGATATCCGAAATCACCGTTACGAGTCCGCCCTTCTCGCGCATCTTGAATTTGTCGAGCACCTGGCCATTCACGGCAACGGAGCCGTGCAGTTTCACCGCGCCGTCGGGCGAGGAAATGTCCACGAGGCTGAGCTGCGTGTGATAGTTGCTCGCCCAGGAATTCTGGCCCCAGGAATAAACCCGATTGGCCACCATGAAAAACTTTTCGCTGGCCTGCACCGCTCCGAGGTAACCCCAAGACTCATTCGCGGGTGCAGGAATGGTGACCGCGCCGCGGACCACTGGTTTCGCAGGGTCGCTCAGGTCATACCCCGTAACTTTGACGTCATACCGGCCATACTGGGCTCCTGCTCCGTACATCTCGGTCGCCACGTAAAGGGCGGTGCCCACCAGGCGGCTCTCCACGACACGCCCCTCAATCGGCAAATTCGCGAGCGTCTTGGGGGTGCCCGTGCGCACATCGCACACCACCACCGCTCCGTTTACGCTCACAGTGGGGTCGGTGTTCCAGATGAAGTTGCCCGACGTGCGCGCAAGCAGCACCACGTGGTTTTCGCCGAGCACATACAGGTCGTCCCCGGCGGAGGGAAAATAGAGCGTGCCCAGCATTCCCGGACTCTCCGGCTTGGAGACGTCAATAACCTGGAGGCCACGATAGGGATTGAAGACGTAGAGGCGATCTCCCTGGAGCTTCCAGATATCGCTCTCCACCACCTCCCGGCTGGCCGCAGTGGTGCCCGAACCCGGGGAAAGGGACGCGCCGGAATTATCTGCGACGCTCGCAAGCGTGACCCCCGTGGAGACAAAACCCCCAGTGCCATCGGTGCGCACCTCGGTGCCTGCGCCAGCAGGATCGGCGAGGAAGTTGGAAAGGCCGCCAGTGTCTGAGATTGTGGATGCGCGATGCCCGACCACTCGCAACAGCCGTGCGGGAAAAGGCGCGCGGAGGCGGAATAGAATCTCCTCGCCTCCTCCTGTGGAAACCTTCGTGGCCAGCGCCACCCATGGCTGGGACCTGCGCGCCGTCCGCCGCTCGAGCGTGACGCTATCGTAGCCTGCGGGCACCTGCACCTTTACGATGCGGCCACGTGCAAAAGTAATCGTCGGAGTATCGAACGTAGAAACCTGCGGTGCCGCAATCGTCGTGGCTGCTTGCAGAAGTTCAACGGAAGAGGCCCCTAGCAGGGAAAGAACGGCAATGAGGATTTTCATGCGCTTAGGGAGGGTTGGGTCGTAAAGTTTTGGTGGTTCGCCGCGCAAGGCGCACTTCTGGATGAAATGCATGCGCAGCGATGGGCAAACGCGGCGACATTACGATTTATTATAGGTTGGTTTGCCGAAAAGCGAAAGCTGGCTGCATAACTAAGAACTTCGATTGGGGAACAGATGCGAGGGCGCCAAACCTGCCACGGAACAGCCCACCGTTGCGGACTAAAAGTCCACACCACATTTTTACTGATTCAACACATTCACCTGCACGCGCAGGAAGTATTTGCCGCCGCCCACCACGGAGTTGGGCGTGGCGCGGATGAGACGGGTTTGGCCGTCGTCGCTCAGGGTGCTTTCGGTCACGGAAATGGGTGACCACGCGCCCACGTTGGTGGCACCCAAAATCACATAGGTCACGTCGGTCGCCGCGAGATTTTTCCGGTACTCAATGGAGAGCACGTCGCCATCGAGGTGCGGAGCCGGGCGCAGGGCGACGGGGTCCTGGCCGAGCGGGTTGAGGTTCAGTCCGTACTCCAGCACGTTGTTCATGCCATCGCCATCGGGGTCGGCAGTGTTTCCGGCGATTTCGGGGTTGCCCGCGTTCACGCCAAATTTGGTCTGCCTCCATGCTTCGATCGGGGAGAGCATCACGATGGTTGCGATGGTATCGTCGTAGGTGGTGGTGTGGGTGTCGCTCGCCGTGAGGCGGAGGGTGAAGGAGCCCCCTCCGGGGAAAGTCACACCGCCATCGACTGCCGCACTATTAGCAAAGGTCGCGCTGCCGCTTCCCGAGTAGGTGCTCCATAGCGTGCTGAGCGCGCCGCCGGGCGCACGAGCATCGTCGGTGACCGTGCCATTGACCGACCATGGACCGGTGCCTGTGAGCGCGGGACCCGCGTCTACACTGGGGCCTACGTTGATGACGGGGGCAGAGCTTGCATTGTCGAATACCACGGTGGATGGCGAGGCCGCGGAGGCGCTCGTCACTGCGAGGCCCACGTAGCAGGTGGCATTGAGTGCGATGGCTTGATTCGTGCCGGTCTGCGTCCAGGTCGTGCCATTCGTGCTGCCATAGGTGGAGAAGACATTGCCCTCGCGCTTCAGCCGCACCCAGTTCGGCGCGGTGTAGGTGGCACCGGTGACCTGCGTGGGCGTGCCGCCCGCAGTGGTGCGATACTGGAGGTAATGCCGGGAATCCACCTTCACCATGCTGAACACGTATCGCGAGTTATTCGTCAGCGCCTCGCGTGCCATGAGTCCCATGCGCTGCGAACCTCCATTTCCTGTAAAGCTGGCAACGCGGCATTTTACGTCGAAGTCCCCGGTAAGCGGTGCCGCGGTGAAATAAAACCCATCGGTGCCGCTATTGGAGCTGATGCCCACGCCCGCGCCGATGACGGTATAGGCATCGCCTGCGACGGACACACTGCCCGCAGCCGTGGTCGTGCCGATATCGCGGCTGGGATACACGGCGGTGCCCACGCTCACCGAGACGTTCTTTTGCGCCACCGCAGCACCCGTGCCGGAGGAAGCCTGCAACACATACAACCCGGCCACGGGGAAGGTCACGCCAGTGCTGTTGTTTCCCGGTGCTTCAATGACGGCAGTGGCTGGCCCGCTGACAAATGACCACGTGACCGGCTGCTGCACCGGGCCTTGCGGCGTGTCGATGGTCGCCTGCGCCTGGCATAGAAGGCCCACGCCAGCAGGGATTGCCACGTCCGCCTGCTCGGGGGATAGCAGCACAATATCAGGTGGAGAGTCATCGTCGAGAATGGTCACCGTCGCAGCATTCGGGCTGCCGACCGCGTAGTTGGCATCGCTTACCAGCGTGAGGATCACGGTCTCATCCGGCTCGGCAGAGGTGTCGTCCACGGGTGTGACGGGAATGGTGACGCTTGCCTGGCCGCTTGGCAGCAGCACCGAGCTACTGAGCGTTGCATAGTCCGTCGAATTGGTCGCAGTTCCGGAAAGGGTGTAGTTTACCGTGAGGTTCAAATTCACCCCGCTGGAGCGCGTGATCGTGAACGTTCCGGGATCGCCTCCTTCGATGGTCGTTGCAGTCGGGGAGGTGATCGAAACGATCGGGGTATTGGACTCGGTGAGGGTGATGGTGTGGGAGGGAATGAGGCCAATCTCCGCACCCGTGGGATTTGTGAGCGTGACGATAATCGATTCGGAAAGCTCGGTCACGCCATCGCCCAGAATCACCAGCGGGAGTGCCTTCATCGTCTCGCCCGCAGCGAAGGTGAGTGTGCCGGGGGCGAGCGTGTAGTCGCTGCCCGCGCTGGCCGTGCCCCCGAGCGTGTAGGCCACGGACGCGCTGGTGGCCAGCGCCCGGTCCAGCGCCGCCACGAGCATTGGCTCGGTGCCATCCGTCTCGCTGCGTGTGCTGGATGCGACGAGAAAACTCACGCGCGCGGTGGGATTATTCGCATCGTTGATCGTGAGCGTGTGCTTCGGCCGGGAACCTGAGAGCCGCGCGCCATTCACGTTGCGCAGTTCCAGCGCCGCCGTCTCGTTGCCTTCCACCACACCGTCGTTTTTGACCTTGATGCGCACCATCTGCGACGTGCTGCCCATGGGGAAAGTCACGACACCTCCCGGGATGATCGCGTTGCCGCCTGTAGCATTCACAATGGCCCAATCCACGTCGTCCCCGAACGCGCTGCCCCCACTGCTTGCGGTGTACTCGGCGGTCACGACAACCGTTTGCGCCGCGCTGAGAGTTACTTCGATGTCGCGATACTCGCCGAGCACCGGGTCCAGCGCCTCGGTGGTGGTGCCGGTGGACGATGCAAAAGCGACAGATGCCATGTTGGTTGAATCATTGTCGCCGAGATACAAGGTGGCGCTCGGGACCTCGATGCCGTAGCCTGCAGCGGGAACGACCGTGAGCGTCACGGTTTCGGTGCCCTCGGGAGTGGTGTCGTTGATGGGGGCCACCGTCACGTCCACACCGGTTGCGCCATCGGGGATGGTCGCAGTGCCGGAGAGCGTGTTGTAGTCTGCGCCGTTTGTCGCCGTGCCTGAGAGAGTGTAGGTCACCGCAAGCGCGCCCGTACTGCCCGCGCGCGAAAGGTAAAACGAACTCGCGGAAGATGGCTCGGCCAGCGTGGCACTGTGGGTCGAGACGGCGACTGCATCGGAATCATTGTCCTTCAACCGCATGGAAGCCGTGCCGTCGTTGTATACGACATACGCCGGGTCAGGCGTAATGGTGAGCACGATGCTCTCGGTGTTCTCGGCGGCGGAATCGTCTAGAATGGGAATGCTCACCGTCGCGGTGTTCGTGCCGTTGCCGGAAATGTTCACCGTTCCCGAAGGGGTGGTGTAGTCCGTGCCGCCGACGGCCGTCCCGCTCAGCGTGTATTTCACGGCAACGTTGCCAGTGAGGGTGCCACGCGCGGTGAAAGTGAACGTGCCGTTCGTGGAAGGCTCGGCCGCGGAGTTGGCGCTTAAGGTGATCAGCGGGCCATCGCCATTATCCTTCACGGTCAGCGCAGCGCTGTAGTTTGCACCAAGCGTGTAGGCGTTGTTGAATGACGTGAGGCTGAAGGTGATCGACTCGTCGGGTTCTCCGAACGCGTCGTCGTAGGGGGTGATCACCACCGGCGCGGATGCAGCGCCCGCCGGGATGGTCACCTCGCCGGGAAGCTGGATGTAGTCCGTGCCATGGAGCGCACTGCCGTGGACGCCGTAATACACTTTCAACGCTTGCGAGAGGCTGCCTGTGCGGGTGATGAGCACGACGCCCGGCTTGCGCCCCGCTTCCTCCAAATTGGCATTCAGCGCCGTGACGCTCACGCTCGCCATGTCGTTGTCCGTGATCGTCACCGTCGCGGCGTTGGCGGTGGAATTGACAATGTAGGCCGCGTTCGCGGAAACGGTCACCGTGGCGTCCTCCGGCACCTCGATGCCTGAATCATCCGCCGGCACCAGCGAGAGAGTCGCCGAGTCCGAGCCGATCGGAATGGTCACCGTGGTGGCGAGGTTTGGGTAGTCTGTCCCACGCGTAGCCGTGCCGCTGTAGGCCACCACCACATCCAGCGCGGCTGTCGTAGCGCCCGTGCGCGAGATGACCAGCGTGCCGGCATCGCCCGCAGTTTCAGTCGCGTACTGGTCGGTCGCGGCGATGTTCACGAGAGGCTTTGTCGTGTCGTTGTCCGCGATGGTCACTCTTGCAACGCCGCCCGAGCGCACCTGATAGGTGCCTGTCGCGAGAAAAAGCTGCACCGTCTCAAGCCCTTCCGCAGTGGTGTCATTCACCGCCGCCACCACGACATTGAGCGAGGCCTGTCCGGCGGGAATCGTGAATTTGTAAACGGAGCCGCTCGCGGTGTAGTCCGGTGCGAAAGTGTAGTCCGTGGTCTTCGTCGCATTGCCACTCACCGGCGAGACATTCACGTCCATCGCCGCGGTGGTGTCGCCCGTGCGTGTGAGCACGAAGGAACCATTTGTGCCACCCTCCGCGGCATCCGTCGCGGTGATGGTCACTGTCGGCACACTGCCCGCAGTCCAGTCCGCCCCACCCGAGGTGGTGTTGGCTGTGGCGTTCTTGGGATTCGCGAATCCCGGCGTGAATGTGTATCCCGTGAGCGTCGCGGTGAGCGTGTGCGCAACGGCCGTGAGGTTCGAAAGCGCGTAGTCTCCGTTGCTATCGGTGAAGCAGTATTTGTTCGTGGTCGAGCTCGTCACCCGCACGCCTTGCACCGGGTTTGTGCCATCGGTGATGCGGCCGGCAATCACTCCCCGGTTCGGGCTTCCCGCGGTGATTACCACATGGGTCCGCGCGGTGCCGCCCTTCATGTCCGAGACGGTAAGCTGCACCGTCATCTGCACGGTGGATGCGAAAGAGCGCGTCACCACCGCGGAATTGGGCGCGACGTATCCGTCCGCAAAATCCCAGTGGTAAGCCAGCGTGTCGCCATCCAGGTCGGTGGCGTTTGCAGTAAAGGTGATGCTTCCGCCCGTCGCCACACTCGTGGCACTGGTGTTCAGCGTCACCGTCGGCGGCTGATTTCCGGGAAAGGGCCCGCGCATGTAGGCTACATCCATCGAGGGCGGAGTGGTCGCATTTTTGCCGAGCACCGTGAAATGGATGTCCGACTCGAAATCGCTGAACGTGCGGCCGATTTGAATGCCGCCGTCGCTCTTGCCGTCGGCGCTGCCGGGCGTGGTGTCGATGAGATGTCCCGCATTGCTGCCGAAGCCCTTCACGAGCAGCAGCACGGAATCCGCGAGCTTGCCGCCCGAGGCGGGGTGATACTCAAGGAAAAGCTGGCGGGTGGGATCCTTGTCCACGCGGAAGCTGTATTTCTTCCCCTCCTCCAGGCGGGGCTGGTCGTAGGCATGCAGGCGATACACACCATTCCACGCCTGCGAGGTCGTGGGGCGGTAGATGTAGGGATCGGAGAGCCAGCCGAGCAGCCGCTTGCTGATGGTGTTGTAGTGGGACCCAAAGCCTCCGCCGCCGCCCATCACATCGAACGAATTGCCGTATTCCTGGTTGGCACCCAAGCCGAGCGCCGAGCCGTCGCTGGTCTGCCAGAAGTTTGCGTGGTTCAGCCCGAGCGAATGGCCGCACTCGTGGTTGAGCACGTCCATGCCATCCCACGACACCCACACGCTGTCACCGCCGCCCCATGAAATGCCGCTGAGACGCGGGCCCTCGTTTACGCGGACGATGGTGCAGTTGAACTGCCCGGAGTCGTACCCGAGCTTGCGGGCTGCCGAGCGCGAATCGCTGTGCACGAGCCCGAGGCCGTCGACCTCGCTGTCCTTCGCAATATACCACGCCTTGCTGTGCGGTAGCACGATGAGCGGGGTCACCACGGAGGTCGTGGTCATGCGGCCAAAGGAATTTTCCAGGTAAAAGCGCGCCACGTTGCGCATGTCGGAATAGGCGGACGATTCCGAATTGGGCGCGCGCATCTGGTCGGGATACGTCACGCGGATGTAGAGGCAGCGGAAGTTGCCAATCGCCTCCGAGGACGTGCCCGGGTAGTTGTCGTAGAAATAGCCCGCGCCCCCTGCCCCGCTGGCCATCACGCCGCGAGTGTAGCTTTCGTCGAAGACCTGCACATGCGAGCCATTGCAAAGACGGATGACGCGCCCCTCCACTTCCACGGCGGGTGCTTCGTCGGTCACCGGCTCCGTGGATTCGCTGGGCGTGGTGATGCCCGAGACCGGGCAACTCGCCTCCACGGTGGTGCCTGCCACGATGCGCTCGCCGGATTCCAGCGGCCGCACGGGGCTCTCGGCGACGGCGAGTTCGCGGTCGATGGCCACGCCGCTGACCGGCAGCGAAGGCATGGACATCACGGCCTGCATTTTTCCAAAGACCCGCGCCTTGTAGCTTTTGCCATCCGCAGGCTCGAAGTAGCGAACGGCGAGTTCCGCGCCCTCGGGCAGCACCACCCCGGCCTGGGGTTTGCCGAGGTAGACCTTGTAGTTGCCCTTTGCGGAAACGGGCTGCTCGAGCTGCTCCACGATCTCTGCCGGGAGATCCTGGCGGATGACCCGGGGCACGGCGTTGACGAGGGCCTCGCGGGGATTGGTGCGGATGAGGCGCTTCATCTCGGGGCGGCGCGCCTCGGCGAGGGCCCGGCCTTGGGCGAGCATCTGCCCGCGCTGAGCGGGAAGGGCGGACTTCCACTGCTTTGCCCAATCGGCGAAGGCGGCGATCTTTTGAAGGTCCGGAGGCTGGAGATCTTCAGCTGGCATCTCGCCCGCAAGCAGACTCGCCGGGGTTTGCTCTGTGACGACGCGGCGGGCAGTGAGCGTATCGGGGCGGGTGCCTGTGGCTTCCCAAACCTGCGATTGAGCCGGGGCGGTCTCGGTCTGGCTCGCCATTCCGGCTCTTGCAGAGATGCTAGCCGGCCTCTGAAAAAGCCAGACTGCCGCTGCGACGAAAAGGCAGCAGACAGCGAGGCAAAACGACCGGGCGGGAAATCTCATATAGTGGAGCGAAGTGCGGTAAAACGCCGCGCAAGGTCGCAGCTGTTCGTAGTTTTACCAGCAATTTTCCTGCCTTTATAGTGACAACAACGATTCTTTCGAGGGAGGGAAAATGCCTGTCGATGCGCATTTTGAGTGCACTCTCCGCTTGATGCCCGGCGTGTGGCCCGCGAAGGTCGCACGCAATGAGCAACGTCGTCACCATTCACCCGTATTTCAAAGTGCATGCCGGCCAGATGGAGGCGGCGCGCGCCATCCTCGCAAAGTTTATCGAGAAGACCGAGACGGAGTCGAAGTGCCTTTACTATGAGTTCACCGTCAATGGCGACACGGTGTTCTGCCGTGAAGGCTATGAAGGGGCGGAGGGCGCGCTGGCGCATCTCACGAACGTGAGTGAGCCACTGGGGGAGATGTTGCAGATTTCCGACCTGATCCGGCTGGAATTGCATGGATCCGCGGCGGAGTTGGAGAAGCTGAAGGAGCCGCTTTCTTCGCTGAGCGTGGACTGGTTTGTGTATGAGTGTGGGGTGGTGCGGTGACTTGGCTGAGGTGGTGATTTTCACGCACCTGCCAGCCCCCTCCCACACGCAGCCCCGCGCCAGCAAGGCGGTGTCGTCGTTACACTCTGCCACCGCAGTCCAAGGCGTGCCGCTTGTGTCGACGCTGAGATTTTGATTCGGCCTCATTTTGCTGACGGAGGGCTTTGGTAGCCTTTGCCTGTTGGAGTGTTCATCGCGTCGCCCAGGCCGTCCCATTTGGCGTCGGGGCGGAGGAATCCGGCGGGGGTGCCTTTGGGCAGGATGGTGGTGGTTTCGAGGATGATGTTGCCGCTGGCGGTTTGGTGGTGGGAGCGGGTGGTTTCGGAGATGAGGCAATCCTTGAGGGTGACGGGGGCTGTGGCTTTATCGTCGGTCATCACACCCTCTTTGAGTGCGTGAAAGGTGCTGCGCGTGACGGTGAGCGGGCCGCCGTTGTTCCAGAGGCCGGTGCCACCCCAGGCGGCGAGACAGTTGGTGAGGGTGCCGGTATTCCAGATTCGGAAGTTGCGGGAATTGCCGAGTGCCAAGCAGCCGGTGAGTTGCACGTCGCGGACCTTCAGGTCGTAGCCGCCGTCCTGATTGCGGATGGCGCGGCAGCGCAGGAAGGAGACGCCGGTGGAGTTGCCCTCGACCACGAAGCCGTCGCCATTTTTGTACTTCGTCGTTTGCAGGGGCATGAGGTTGTTGGTCGCGAGGCAGTCCTCGAAGGTGAAGGCGGTATTGGGCGTGCCGCTGTCGTTGAGGGAGAAACCGAACGGGAAAAGCTCGGTTTTCTTTTCCCACTCGGGGTCGCCTTCCGAGCAATCGGCGGTGCAGTGGCGGAGGGTGACGCGGTCGCAGCCCTGGTCGAAGCGGAAGCCGTGCTTGCTGTAGCGTTTCGCGTCGCAGTTGAGCAGTTCCAGGTCGTCGCAATCGGAAAGGTAGAAGGGGTGGCGGGCTTGCTCAATGTCCACGTCGTCGAACACCCAGTGCGTGCGCTCGGCGGCCTGTTTCACTTGAGGCGCGAGCACTCCGATGACGAAGCCCTTGAGGCGAAGACCTTTCATGGCGACGTGAGACACGCCGGGCTCTATGCGGATGGCGGTCGCGCCTTTGGTGGGGGCGTCGACACTCCAGGTTCCCTGAAAGATTGGGAGCCCCTGCCCGCGATCCACGCCCTCGATCTTCTTGGGACTGCCCGCAGTGCCGCCCTTGGCGATGGTGAGTTTGGGATCACTGTAGGTGCCGCCTCCGAGGAGGAGACGATCGCCGGGTTGCATTGTGTCATTTACGGTGGAAGCGAGGGCTTTTTGGTCGAGAGCGTTGTCCCAGCTTGAGCCGTTCCGGGTGCCTGCGCCAGTGGGGGTCATGTGGAAATCGGCGGCGTGGAGGATCGCAGGGAGGGCGAGCAGGCAGAAAGTGGTCTTCATTTAAGACTTAGGATTTAGGATTTAAGATTTGGGTATAGGGGGACGCTGATGGAAATGGTCGGCAGGGTTTTTGCGCATTCCGCGCAGGACACAGTGGCCAGATTATCGGCGATGGGGTGTCGCCGATAATCTGACATTGGAAGGGGCTGACTTGGTGGGGTTTGTGAAACGGTATGGGATTATCGGCGATAAATGCGATG
>JAYUWZ010001166.1:0-2443 GCA_043753265.1 Verrucomicrobiaceae bacterium | reverse complement strand
TTCGCAACGCGATCGAGCAAAACCGCATCGCGCACGCCTACATCTTCGTGGGCCCGCGCGGCACGGGCAAGACCTCAACCGCGCGCATCTTCGCGATGGCGCTCAATTGCAAGGGCGGGCCCAATGCGGAATTCGACTCCAACGATGAACTCTGCCAGGAAATCCAGCAGGGCCGCTCTCTCGACGTGATCGAGATCGATGGTGCGAGCAACAACGGCGTGGAGCAGGTGCGCGAGTTGCGGGAAAACGTGAAATTCGCCCCGGCACGCGGGCGGTTCAAAATCTACATCATCGACGAGGTGCACATGCTCAGCACCGCGGCGTTCAACGCCCTGCTGAAAACGCTCGAGGAGCCGCCGCCGCATGCGAAGTTTCTCATGGCGACGACCGATGTGCAGAAGGTGCTGCCCACGATTCTGAGCCGCTGTCAGCGCTTTGACCTGCGCCGCATCCCCACGGCTACCATCGCGCGGCATTTGCTGTGGATCGCAGGGCAGGAAAATTTCACCCTCGCACCCGCAGCCGCGGAGGCCGTGGCGCGGGGCGCGGAGGGCGGATTGCGCGACGCGGAATCGATGCTCGACCAGCTCGTTGCTTTTTGCGGCGACCACATCGGCGAGGACGACGTGCTCAGCATCTTCGGCTTCACCGCATGGCGCTCGGTGAGCGAATTGTGCGGCGCGCTGCTGGCCGGTGATGCTCCTGCGGCACTCCGCGCGGTCCACGGGCACGCGGAATCCGGCAAGGATCTCGGCCGGCTGCTCGGTGATCTCATCGCGCATCTGCGCAATTTGCTCGTGCTGAAGGCAGACCCGGAAGGCCTTGGCGATGACGTGATGCCGGAGACCGTGGACGCCCTGCGAATCCAGGCAGAGACCGTGACCACTGCAAAGCTCCTCGATCTCATTGAGCAATTCGCCGCCGCCGAGGGCCGCATGAAATGGGCTGCGAACAAAAAGATGCACGTCGAGGTGGCAGTTATCCGCGCCATCCAGATGCTTGAGAGTGCGACGCTCTCCGAGGTGCTCGAAACACTCACCGCACTGCGGGGTGGCCAGCCCCCGCCACCCTCCGCACCCAAGCCGCCGCCAGCGCCAAAGCCGGTTGCAACCAAGCCCGCAGCCGCACCCGTAGAAGCTCCGAAGCCCAAGGCAGAGCCAAAGCCGGAGCCGCCAAAACCTGCTGCGGTGGAGGTGAAAGCTGAGCCAAAAGCACCCGAGGCGAAAGTGGAGGAAGCGCCGCCAGTGCCGAAGCCGGAGCCACCTGTGGCAAAAGCCGTGGTGCCCGTACCGGAGCCGGAGGAGCCAAAGCCCGAGCCCGTAGTGGCGAAGGTCGAGGCCGCGCCCGAGCCGAAGCCCGCGAAGCCCCAGCCACCCGCCGAGCCAGTCGCAAAGCCCCCGCAGGCCGAGCGCGCGCTCCCGGAAGTCTGGCGCGACTTGCTCGATGCCGTGCGCCGCGACCGGAAGCTCATCTCCGCCTGGGTGGAAAGCGGTGCGCTTCTCGACTTGGACAAAACCACGATGGTCATTGGCTTTCCTTCTACTCAGAGCTTTGCGAAAGATTTTCTCGAGCAGGGGCATCTCGACTTCCTTTCCGACAAGGCCTTCGAGGTTCTGGGCCGCAAGGTGAAGGTGAGACTCGAAAAGCGCGAAGGCTTGGTAGTTGCACCACCGCCACCACCACCGGTGCCCCGAGATCCGATGGAAGCTTTTAAAGATGATCCGCTGATCCGCAAAGCGCTCGATATCTTCCGCGGCGAAATCCAGGCGGGCTAAAAGCCCCTTGGACATTTGCCGGGAAGGGCGCATGGTTCCATCGACTCGCAAAATTCCACACTCCCATGGCCGCCAACATCGAAGTCAAAGCCCGCGCTCGTGAGTGGGAAAAACTACACACCGCCGCCACCGAAATCGCGGAGGGGCCCGGTACGCTCATCGATCAGGTGGATACCTTTTTCATCATTCCCGCGGGCCGGTTGAAGCTGCGGCAATTATCGCCCGACGCAGGGGAGCTCATTTTTTACCAGCGCCCCGATGAGCCCGGCCCAAAGCTAAGCGACTACACCATCACGACCACCAGCCAGCCTGCGTCCTTGCGCGACACGCTCGCGCAGGCGCTGGGAGTGTGTGGTGAGGTGCGCAAGCGGCGCTGGTTTTTTCTCAGTAAGAAATTTGGGGGTGAAACCCGCATTCACCTTGATGAGGTGAAAGGCCTGGGCCACTTCATGGAACTCGAAGTGGTGCTTCAGCCCGGCCAGATGCAGGAGGAGGGTGCACGCATCGCATCCGAATATCGCGTAGCACTGGACATCCGGGACGAAGACCTGATTGATTGTGCCTACGTGGACTTGCTCACCACCCACAGCGGGGGCGGTCTGTAACTGATTTTAAACCCACACCGACGACGAACATGAATATCCAGAAAATGATGCAGCAGGCGCAGC
>JAYUWZ010001165.1:0-2446 GCA_043753265.1 Verrucomicrobiaceae bacterium | reverse complement strand
CCTGCGCTCCGCGTTGAAATGGCCGGAGTGGTGGCGGAGGTCTCTGCCCGCGATTGTGTCGATCTCGCGTGTGGCGATCTCGTAGATAACCACGTCGTAAAGTTCATCAGGTTGTGCCGTCATAGAATACTGCCAATCAGTACGCGGCGAACGACAGGTTGGCTAATCTGAAAGTCAGTCTTTCTTACGGCGCCCTTTCTTGGTGGGAGCGGCGGCGACGTAGGTGACACGCTTGCGTGGTTTGGATTCATCCGGCGGTGCGTCAGTGGTAGTCATTCGCTTCCGGTTGGTCTTTGACGGCGGGGCTTCTTGAACCCTGGGCGGCGCGTCGAACCATGAAAGGTCCGTCCCGATTAGCAACTCGGTCATCTCCGCGTGGTGGGTGTTCTTCATCGGGATGGGCCGACTCGCGAACCCATGTTTCTGCGCCAAGGCGCGGACTTCAGGGGCGTTGTCATAGGTGAGGAGAAAATCCCCCCTGACTTGTCCACACAAGGTGAACAATCGGTCGTGATCGATTTCGCTGTAACGATAGAGGCGCGAGCCGGCCCGTTTACCGCCTGCGGTGTAGGGGGGGTCGATAAAGAAGGCGGCATGCGCGTCGGTGCGGTGTGCTGACATGACGGCAAAGGCGTCACCTTCGATGAAGTCGATTCGTTCGGCGACGTGGGCGATGTTGGCGATGCGTTTGGCGATGGTCTGTGGATACCAGCGAGAAAGGAGGCCCTTGCCGTTCTCACCGTGTTTGAGGACTCCGGCGCCCTCGGCGAGGATGCCGCCGTGAGCGGTGCGGTTCTTGAGGATGGTCTGTAACGCGCGGTCAAATGTTGTGATGGGACCGCGCGCGAGTTCGCGTCCCAGAGATTCGGTGTTGAGTTCAAAGTGGAGGATGGCGTCGGCAAGCCGCTTTGCCTCCCCGCGGAGAATGGTCTGCCAGACGGCGGCAACATCCGGGTCGAGTTCCACCATGATGACTTGCGCGGCAAGCCGCTCGAATGCGGCGGTGAGGGAGATGATGCCACCCCCCGCGAATGGCTCGACTAGGAGAGTTGGGCGCGGATCGATGGATTGCATCCAGCGGCGGAAGAGCGGGACAAACCATGTCTTGCCGCCGGGATAGCGGAATGGGCTGAGTTGCGCGACTGAGGCGACGTTGACTGGCTTCTTGTCCGCTTCTGCTCCGCTATCAAATGCTAGTGAAAGCTGAGGCATTGCGGCTCAGCCAAAAGGGCTATCGAGGAGGTTATTGGTGGGCGGGGTCTCCAGCTTTTCGTCCACTTTGTTTTGGAGCACCTTGAGGAAGTCTTCCATCTTACCGGGTCGGGATTTCGTTATCTGAATCAGCGCCGCCTCGAAGCGAGTATAGACGACTTTCTTGCGAACCAATTGGAACTGCGTGCCGGATGTGCTGGGTGGCTCAATATCGTAGATAAGCCAGGCGATTTCGGCGTCTTCCTTAGAAACCTCGGCCAAGGTCGGCAAAGTATCGAAAAAGCCTTGGTTGAGGGCGACAGCGCTTTTCTTTCCCCATGCGTGGAGGATGCCGCCTTTGAAAATGAGCTGTGGCGCGAGCCGCTTCCGCGAGGAGGAAAGATAGTCGGGGCGGGGATAATTGGCCTGCGCGGTCCAATCCATCGCGGCGCGTTGCTCGGGAGCCTCCATGTAATGCTCGAAGGGATTGCGGACATTGCCGGAGATATAGACGGCCTGCACCTCGAGTGCGCCAAAGTCGTAAACTTTGCCCGTGGCATCGTAGGCGCAAAGAACCACGTCGATGTTGCCCGCGCTGCCGCCGTTGGCGTCTTTGAGGCGGACTTCGGTGAGTGTAGTCCACTTGGCTCCTGGCGGGAAAAAGAACTCGGCGGCATCAATGGCGATGCGCCAGCCTTGGCGGAAGCGGATAGGGCATGTGATGACCAACTCACCTTGATGGGCGACGCTGCACACGCCTAGCGGCTCCAGTGCTTTGTCCTTGGTGCAGTTTGGCACCTTGTTGTTGAAAGGGCAGAGACGCATGGCGCGGTGCTCTTTGGCCTCACGGCTCGTGTCTGCTGGAGGGTAGCCGAAGATTTCAGCGAGAGGATGCTTGGCGGGAAGATGCGCGCTCATTGGTTAGGCGGATACTTCGTAGGGGATGCCGCGGCGAGACAATACCGGGGCGGTGAAGCCGCCGGCTTTCAGTTCATCGTGGAGCTGGCACATGCGGGCGTAGGCTTTTTCGTTGGCCTCGTCCTCGGGCTTATAGCGGACGCGGGTCTGCCCGAGCATGAAGGCGAAGTGCCGGACGTGCCGGGGGAAGTCGGCGAGGGTGAAGTGGTGCTTTTCGATCTGCCGCCCGGCGAAAAGCGGGAGGTCGAGCTGGTCCTCGGGTTCGAGATCGTAGAGGACGAAGCGGGCGAAGTCGGAGATGAGGACGTAGCGGGGGACTTCGTCCCAGCGGTCTTCG
>JAYUWZ010001164.1:0-5350 GCA_043753265.1 Verrucomicrobiaceae bacterium | reverse complement strand
ACCTACGCCCCCGCCGCGACCTACGACCTGGTCTGCTGCTCCCTCGCCCTCCACCATTTCAGCGAAGCCGACGCCGTCCGCCTCCTCCGCCACTGCCGGGAACTCTCCCACCGCTTCACCCTCGTCGCCGACCTCGAGCGCAGCCCCGCCACCCTCCTCGGCATCCGCGCCCTCACCACCCTCCTCTACCGCGAACCCATGACCCGCGCCGACGCCCTCACCTCCGCCCGCCGCGCCTTCTCCTTCGCCGAATTCCGCGCCCTTGCCGAAGCCGCCGGCTGGACCGACTTCGGCCACACCCGCTTCCTCTTCTGCCGCCAAGCCCTTTGGCTCAACACTCAAACCGGCGGCGACCTCCCCCTCAGCGACGCCCTCCCGTGTCCGATTTGAGAGCAGAGTTCGTCTCAGTCATGGCTTTGGCAAAAGCACATTGAGTCATGCTGGCAACGCCGTTCAGCCTTCTGGCTGCTCGGGATCCTTGGGCTTGGCTTCGGGTGCGGGAGGAACGACTTCCACCGGGCGCTCCGTCGCCGTGAAAATCACCCGCCCATGCTCCTTCACAAACGCCCACGGAATCTTGGGATTGTTGATGTCCTTGCGCCCATCCGCGTGCCACTTCGCTTCCCACTTCTGGAAATACGGCTCAAGCTGCGCCGCCTCCATGAGATAGACCGCCTGCAATTCGATGCCCTCATACACCGCGAAGCACCACTTCACCTGCCGGTATTTCCCGATGATCACCGGGTTCATGTGGTGATGCGTGGAGAAGCTGCGCGTGAGCAGCGCATTCACCGATTTCAGCTCGTATTCGTTTCCCTCGTCATCGCGCGCGTCGTTGCCTTCCCGGCCGGGAATCACCGTCAGCCCGGTGATCAGAACGAGTTGCAGCAGCTTGCCGCCGTTGTCCTGAAAGATGTCGCCGATGCCGTGCCGCGAGGCGAGTTCCTGATACTTGCGAATGCTCGGAAAGATTTCCTCTAGCACCACACGGTCGGGATGCGGCTTCATGCGCGCGGTTCGGCCAGCAAATCCGGGATGGTGAGCCCCACGGCACTCGCCAACCGTTCCATGTTGTCGATTGAGACATTCCGCTCGCCGCGCTCGACGGACCCGATATAGGTGCGATGCAGTTCCGCTTTCTCCGCCAAATCCTCCTGCGAAAGCCGCAACTCTTCACGATGACGGCGAAGGTTGATCCCAAAGATTTGGCGGGCGTTTTTCTTTCTGCTCACGCGAACGACGCTAGACAGCGTGATGCTTTTACGACTACAGACTTAACGTAGCATTTTCTCTTTGCCGATGAACTCCACTCCGTCCTACTTTACCGCCTTGGGAGCTGCGTATCAGGGCGATTCGCGCCGCCTGCTCACGGAAGTCGAGGACGATAGCGTGAACCTGGTTTTCACCAGCCCGCCCTTCGCGCTCCAGCGGCAAAAGGAATACGGAAACTGCGACGAGCGCGAGTATGTCGATTGGCTCATGGAGTTTGCCCGCCTGCTCAAGCCGAAGCTGCGCGAGGATGCCAGTTTCGTGCTCGATCTCGGCGGCGCATATCAGAAAGGCGTGCCCTCGCGCAGCCTGTATCCCTTCCGCGTGCTCACCCGCTTTTGCGATGAACTCGGCTTCCATCTCGCCGAGGATTTCTACTGGTTCAATCCGTCGAAACTTCCCAGCCCCATCGAGTGGGTGAACAAGCGGAAGCTTCGCGCCAAGGACTCAGTGAACACCGTCTGGTGGTTTTCCAAAACCCCGTGGCCCAAGGCCAATGTCTCCAAGGTGCTCGCGCCCTATAGCGACCGGATGAAAAAACTCATCGCCGACCCCGCCGCCTTCTATACGCCCAAGAAACGCCCGAGCGGTCACGACATCGGAGCAGCCTTCGGCAAAGACAATGGCGGAGCCATCCCATCGAATCTTCTGCAAATCCCGAATTCTGAATCCAATGGGCAATACGTCACCGGCTGTAACACCGTTGGCGCGAAACAACACCCCGCCCGCTTCCCCGAGAAACTGCCCGAGTTCTTCATTCGCTTTCTCACCGACCCCGGCGATCTCGTCCTCGACATCTTTGCCGGCTCCAACACCACCGGCGCAGTCGCCGAGCGCGAAGGCCGCCGCTGGCTCGGCTTTGAACTGGAGCTCGATTACGTGGCCGCATCCGCCTTCCGCTTTATCGACTCGGAAACTCCGCCACCCAGCATGCGCGAAATGTATCAGCGCATCCTCCGCCGCGAAGAAGTCGATGTCGCTGCGCAGGGCTCGCAGCTCAGCATGTTTGAAGAGTCTGCCAAATACCCGAAAGCCATTCCAAAAGCCTAAGCCGAAAGTCCGAGAGGCAACATCGATCAGCCGATCACGCCGTATCGCTTTAGAATCTTCATGTGCTTCTCAAGCTTTTCCGGGTCCATTGTATCGAGGTTTAGTGCAACCTGAAACTGCGCTTTTGGTGTGACCTGCCTCCCTCCGACCGCCGCAGGCGTGACCGGTTGTTCTTCATTCTCCGATTCTTGGCTCCCCGAGTTTGTTTCTAACGCTTCATCCTTTTTCTCCTCACGCGCGGTTTGGATCTCAGATTCTGCCACTTCACCATCTGCTCCATTGGGCAAACTTGACTTTATTATTCGAGAAGCCCCAAGGATTTCAATATCTCCATTCCGTTCGGTGCCGAGACCGGCGTAAATCAGCGAATCAATGAAAATCGCGACGCACTTGTCTGCTGTATCAGGATGCACTTTGAGTTGAATCGTCTGCTGCCGAATCTTAGCTCGGGACACGAGATCATTTTGAAATGTATCGAAAAGGGTCTTGAACACTTTTGGTGACAGACAAGCTTTCGCCAAGAGTGGGGGGAGTTCGTCATGCGGTGCTGATTGAATATCACGAGCCAGGGATGTCGCATCGTAGGCGCTGCTCGGGCCCGTCATTAGATCATATTGCTTCAATGCCGACGCTCTGATCTTACCGTCGGAACCGGCGTTGTTGAAAACGCCTTTCAAAATAACCCCTTCGGGCTGTGGACCCGTATGAACTTTAGAGACGAGTTTGTTGGCAAACGTCACTGCACTTTTGAGAGGAATTTGCGGAAACTGTGTCCCTCCTTTTCTTCCTCCTCCGGTTGGCATTTTTCTTTCACTCATTTTTCTTTACCTTTCATTCTTCGCACGAGTTCACGTAGGCCCTCTTTATAAGACTGTCTGAAATTGGCGTATTTCTTATCTTTCAACATGTCCGGCATTTCGCACTCGCCCAGGAGAATTGGGAGCACAGTCACCTCTCGTTTCTCGACTTCTCGAATTAGCGCACCGCTCAACTCTTTCTTTACCCAAGCGGAGCCGACCGACGCCTCACTTAGCGCGATTACAAAGAAATCCGACTGAGCGAGGCCTTGGCCGATCTTTTCGGTGATGGAATCTCCGACTAATATTCTGTGTTCGTCTAGCCAAACGTCGATTCCCTCCTTCACCAAGTCAGAAGATAGTTGGCGGATGAAGGGTTTGTCCTTAGAGCTGTGGGATAGAAAAGCCACAACCTTTTGCGCTTCGTCTTGATGACGGGCCTGTTTGGTCATTACCGCCTCGTCGATCAAATCCTCTGCTTTGATTTCAGGATCAAGTGCTCGCAGTTCCTTCGCCCACTTGAGCAGGGGAGCCAACGCTGTTTCCTCGTAGTTCTCAACACCCACCATTGTGGCTGCTTTGCGGGCAGCAACCGAATGAATGTCCCCCAAACTCAAGAATTGCCGCAAATGAACAACTAACGGCATTTTGAAAAAGGCCTCTTTCAGGACGGCTTCCTTTTCTGTTCGAGACCCTTTTGGTGGATACGGCAAGCTAAGGGAAAACGTATCATCGAACGAATCAATGATCCCCAAAGTCAGGCCATTCTTGATGACCTTTCCCACGGTTCTTGGATCAACGGCTGTAAACTGAGTGATGCTTTTTTGCGTCGAGTTATCAATCCATGAAATTGCATCCAAAACCAACAGCATTGACTCAATGCCCACTGGCTCGAATTTGAGACTGCACTCTTTTTTGGTCCGTAATTTCGCGGCTTTGGTTTTCAAGAATTTGTTCTCGGGTGCGATTACTCCTTTTTTCGTGATGAGGGTCCAGGGTGATGAAGTCGCGCCTATCCCGCCTCAACAGATTTTCATACGGGCTTGGTCGTGGATGTGCCGCTGCCTGCCGCGGGTTTCGGCTTGCGTGTGCCTTGCCGCTCCACGTGGCTGGCGGTGGCCCATTCGCCGATGATGGTGGCGTTGCCTTTGAAGAGGTTGTGGACGAGGGCGTCGAGGCTTTTGCGGAGGCCCATGCCGGTGGGGATGAGTTCGTCGAGGGCGTCGCCGGCGCCGCTGGTTTCCTGGCCGGCGGTGCTTTGGGTGTCCTGGGATTCCTCGAGATCGGTGATGCGTTCTTCGAGGGCGTCCTCGAAATCGTCTTCTAGGCCGTGCTCGACAAAGGCGTCGTGCAGCGTGAGGTCGGCGACGGTTTTGATGAAGGCGCGAGCACGGCCAGCGAGTTCGGTGTCGTTGTTGCCGTGGGGCATGCGGAAGCCGTCCATGAGCGCGGGGCGCTTGAGGTCGTCCGCGACGGCGGCGGCGGTGCGGTTCCATTCGCGGAGATCGCCGGTGAGGGCGTCGCGCAGGACGCCGCGGCTGGTGGTGCCGATGGCCTTGCCGCCGCTCTGCTCTTTGGCGACTTCCTTGCCGATGGCGGTATTGAGCGTGTCCAGCGCGGTGAATTTGGCGCGGGCTTTGGCTTTGGCTTTTTTGCGTCCGGGGCTGTCGGCGACGGCGTCGGCCAAGGCGGTGACCTTGGCTTTGCCAAAGGCGGCCATGTTGTTGAAGCAGGTGGTGCGGGCGAGTTCTCGATTGTTCATGGGTACGGGTCTCTCTCTTTGGCTGGGTTGACGGCCTCGGCTGGGGGCCGAATGCGCGCTAGAGTAGCTACAGAGAACGGCACGCCAAGAACAAAGCACGAGGACGGATGCACCGGAAATCTCGCGGCGAGCCCGTTGCACGCTGGCGGTGACACGCTGCACGGCGCTGCTGGCAGCCGGCACGCGGGGGCTGACACTCTGCACGCCGTCGTCCGCACAATGCGCGACAAGCCTGACAGTCGGAACGCCAGCGGTCGCAAAGCGAATGGCTGCGGTCGGAGCGCACACGGCGTGGCTCGCATACTGCACAGCGCGCTGTGGAGAATGCACGCCGGAGTGCGCAGTTCGGCCTGCTGCCTACACCCGGAAGAGCGCGCCGAGCTTCTTGCCGAGGATTTTGCTGGTGGTGAAGATGGTCAGGCCGAGGAAGACCATGGCCCAGACGCCGAGGGCGGAGGCGACGAAGCGGCCT
>JAYUWZ010001163.1:0-2451 GCA_043753265.1 Verrucomicrobiaceae bacterium | reverse complement strand
GGTGGTGAGTTCCGCGGTGTTGATGGAACCTCCCGACGCGGACCACGTGTAGTTGAAGTCACCATTCGGGTGCGGGTCCGGATCCATCTTCGTTACCGTCACGGTGATGGATTCGCCGGGTGCCACGGTGGTCTTGCTGGCCTTGATGGACGTGATGGAAGCCATGTGGTTTCCGGGGCTCACGTTGTTGCCGTTCGCATTCACCACCACATCCACGTAGCGGCTCACCCAGGTTTTGCCGTCGCCCACCATCACTTGCAGCGAGTAGGTACCCGCGATGGTCGGGGCCTTCCACGTGTCCGTGGCCGCGCGCGTCCAGCCGATCTGGCCAGCAGGCACGACCCAGAAGTATTGCAGCGAATCGCCATCGGCATCCGTGGCCCCCGCAGCGAGATTCACCGAGCCCCCTGGTGCGATGGTGCTGGGCGTCGCGGTGATCGTGTTCACCACGGGCGCGTTGTTCGCGGGTCCGCCGGGCTCTGCCATATAGACGTAGGTGGAGGCGAAATTGCCGCCGTATCCGTCCCAGTACTTCGCGATGATTTGGTAGAACGCTGCGCCCGGGGCAGGGGAGCCTGCCGCAGGGTACAGCCTCAGCGAGGGAATGATTGCCTTTGCCGTGGAAGGACTCGACCACGAGAGATACGCCTCCGCGCCACCGGCATTGTCGTAAAACTCATACGTGATCGCATAGCGCTGTCCCGCCACGAGGGTGATGGTGCCGCTGTGCTCCTGGAGCGGATGATTGAACCAATCGTTCACGAGTTGCACGCCATTGACCCACAGGCGCGATCCGTCATCCGAGGCGCTGTAGAAGGTGTACGTCTCCGTGAACTGCGGCTGCACTTCTCCAGTCCAGCGGACGGAGAATAAATCGGCGGGAACCGACGCCCCGGGCGAGGCGGGCCAGTTAAAGTTTACCGTGGCATCCGTGCGGGTCAGCGCGGGCAGGCCGGAGAGATCGCGATTTGCGTAGTAGTCGGCGCGCAGCCCTGTGCCTGTGGGCGCTCCCGAGGCGGGCGTGGTCGCATTCGCCTCATTGGAATTGATCGAGCTTCCGGCACCGTTGTTCGCGCGGATGCGGTAGTAATATTGAGTCAGGGCGGCTACGGTATTGTCGAGGTAGCTGGTTGCATTCGCGGAGGGCGTGGCGATCATGCTGTAGGTGCCGCTCACGCCCTGCTTGCGCTCGAGGGTGAAGCCCGTTTCGTTATTCGCATTGTCCGTCCACGTGAGGCTGATCTGGCTGCTCGAAGTCGCCGTGGCCGCCAGCGAGGAAGGCGCGGCGGGCAGTGTCGGCGCGGTGCCGCCCTGGCCGTAGAATTCGATCTCCGCGACATTGCCCCATCCATCATTGGGCGAGAGATAGCGCACATAACGGAAGGCGTTGACATTGCTCACCGTCTGCTCGGTGTAGACGCCCTCGGTGGGCGCGCGCTCGAGACGGTGAAGAGGTCTGTGACTCCGCTGGTGAAATCCGCGGAATTTGATCCCTGAAATTTTCCGCCCACCATGCGCCCTGCAAACGTCACGCGCGGTGCGTAGCGGATCTTGCTGATGATTTTGGCAGTGCCCAGGTCGAGGCCCACCCACGAGCCATGCGCCGTGGGTGCATCAAAGAACGTCGTGAGCAAGCCATCCAGCGCCTTGTCCTTTGTGGAGTTGGGATCGTCGCCATACGAGCCGCTGGTGCCGATGACTATTCCCGACATCTTCGGGTCGGGGCCCGTGCCGCCCGTCGGGACGATACGAACATTGTCGATGAGCACCGTGTTGTCGCCCCCGTTGAGATTCGTCGCTTCAAACTCCAGCACGAACGTCCCGCCCACCGTGGAAAACTGAGCCGTGTAGTCCGCATACGCCGTGGCCGACTGCGGCGGCGCGTAGGTGCCGATGACCTGCCCATCCAGCGTGACCCGCCAGGTCTGCCCCGCCTGCCCATAATTCCGCTGTGCTGCGGAGAAGGTGAGCGTGTAGGGCACATCCGCGACAAAGCCGGAGAGCGACTGTGAGACGCGCCCGCTCCCTTGCAGGAACGCGACCTGCGTGCCTTGCGGCGCCGCGACGTTCGCGAATCCGCTGGAGTTGGCCGCGATGCCGGCCGACGCAAAAGTCCAGGTGCCTCCCGTCGGGTGGTATTCGAAATTTCCGCCCCCCAGGCTGGGTGTTTCAAAACCGAGATTCAGGACAGAGATGGGCCCCGCCTCGCCGCCTCCGCCGCTCATGGTCGGGAAGAGGTTTGCCGAGGGAATGATCGCCTTGGGAGTCAGCGGGCTCGACCACGAAAGCTTCGCCACGGCATCGCCGCCACTCTCGTAGTATTCCATGGTGATGTCGTATTTCTGCCCCGCATTCAGGGTCAGCGTGGGCGTGCCCGTGGCGCCGAGTTGCCACGCCCCTATTGCGTGCGGCTGGCGCGGGAAAAGGCGCTTGCGGTGGTCGGGGCCCCGA
>JAYUWZ010001162.1:0-2452 GCA_043753265.1 Verrucomicrobiaceae bacterium | reverse complement strand
TTCGGGTACTTCCTCGAAAGCTCCACCTTCAACTTCGGATAACTCTCCTTCCAGAAATTCGCCAGCGAAGTCGTGATCTGCACCGGACGGTAATTCGGCGCGAGCACCTGAATCACCAGCGCTACCTTGTTCCCGGCAATGCGCAAATCCCCCGTGACCCCATACAGATCCTGAATCCGGGCCCCCAGCGTCGGCTGCGCATTCTCCGCATAGGTAATCTTTGCACGCTTCCCATTGGGCAGTTCCAGCCGCTCCGGTGCCATCTTCTCCAGCAAATCCTGCTGCGCTGTTGAGAGCCACGATTTCACCACCGGCCACACCGCGCGTTCCTTGATGTCCTTGTATCCAAACGCCCCAAGGCACAATTGCTCCACGAGCGTTAGCCGATCCTCGGTCGTAAGCTTCGGCAACTCATACTCCGGGCACCAATCCGCAAGTTGGTTCAGCCGTAGAATCCACTGCTCCACCTCGTGATTCCAATTGGTTAGTGGGCAGCGCCCGCTCTGTACCTCCGCAGCCAGCAGTGCCGCGGCCTGCTCAGCGGGCACGTTTTCCGTGCGCTCGGCGCGGATTTCGAGGTCGCGAAACTGGGTGACCATCCGCGCCATGACGCGCCGCTGCGTGGAATCGTAAAACACATCTGTGCGCTGGTTGAATCCCTCCGGGAATAGTTCGCGTAACCACTCCTCGCGAATGGCCGTGGCCAGCGTGAGCAGCGTCTGCACATCATCCTTGCCCTCAATCTCCCGCACCTCACTCGCCACGAGCAGCGGCTCCGTCTGCACCGTGCTATCCCGCGCCAGCAGCCCGCGCCGATTGTGGACCAACTGCACACGCAGCGTCCCACGATCCAGACGCACGCCGACTTGATCGGGAAATCCCGCAAGCACACAGCGTCCAAGCGTTTCACTGCTCGTATCGCGGGGCTCGCAATCCAGTTTCTCATCACGTGCGATGGAAAGAAACTGCTGCGCCAGCGCGCTCGCTTCTCGCGCGGCGATGCCATTCACCCCCATCGGCCGCAGCCGCTGCGGATTAAAGTTTGCACTCTCCGCATACTTTAGCGCCCGCATGAGCACAAAAAAGTCGCTCGAACCATCGCCCGCAAAAAGATCCTCGCGCTGTTGCTCCTGGTCCTTGCCCTGCGCGCGCGGCAGCAGCGATTTCCCCTGCGTGAGCGCCGCGATCTGGCAGATGGCTGGCACGCACCCGCGCTCATGTGCCGCGAGCAGCATCCGCGCATAACGCGGGTGCGCGGGAAAGGCCAGCATGCGCCTGCCAAGTTCCGTGATGCGCCCTTCGGCATCGATTGCTCCCAAATCCAGCAGCAGCATTTCAGCGCGTTGCAGCGACTTCGCATCCGGCGCTTCCAGCCAGCGAAATTTCGCCACATCCACCACGCCGCCCGCCTTGAGGGTGAGCACCACCTCTGCGAGATCCAGCCGCTTCACTTCGGGCAGTTCCTGCGCTGCGCGGTCAAAGTGCTCGCGCTCCGTCCACAGCCGCAAACACCGCCCCGGTGCAGTGCGGCCTGCGCGCCCCGCACGCTGCTCGGCACTCGCCCGTGAGATACGCTCAATCAGCAGCGTATTAATTCCGCGCACCGCATCGAACCGCGCGACACGCGCCAATCCGCAATCGATCACCACCCGCACGCCATCGATCGTCAGCGAAGTCTCCGCCACGTTCGTGCTCACGATCACCTTCCGCTTCTCATAGCGCGCGATGGCCGCATCCTGATCCGCCACCGGCAATTCTCCATGCAGCGGCAGCACTATAAATTCGCTGCCCACCCGTGAATTGCGCACCGCATTGATCGTGCGCGAAATCTCATACGCCCCCGGCATGAAAATCAACACATCGCCATCCGTCTCGCCGGCGAGCCGTCCCAGTTCATCCGCCGCCGCGTCCCACACCGCATACTCATCCGCGCGCAGCGACTGCTCCATGTATTCGATGGAAACGGGATAAGTCCGCCCCGAACTCGTGAGCGTGTCGCATGGGGCGAGATAGTTGCCGAGATTGGCGGTTTCCAAGGTCGCAGACATCACGATGAGGCGGAGCTCGGGGCGGGAGGCCTCCTGCAAATCCAGGGCCTTTGCGAGGGTGATATCCCCGTAAAGATGCCGCTCATGAAACTCGTCGAAGATGATTGCCGCCACGCCGCGCAGACTCGGATCGGAAAGCATCCGACGCAGGAGAACCCCCTCCGTCACAAACAGAATCCGTGTGCGCGAAGACGCAACGCGATCCAGCCGGATTTGATATCCCACCTCGTCCCCGAGTTTCACCCGGCGCTCCGACGCCACGCGGTTCGCCAGCATGCGCGTCGCCAGCCTGCGGGGCTGCAGCACGATGATCTCCCCCGGACGTCCATCCGCAAGATTCCCCAGATGGTGATCGAGCAGCATCTGTGGCACCTGCGTGCTCTTTCCCGACCCCGTCGGCGCCT
>JAYUWZ010001161.1:0-2452 GCA_043753265.1 Verrucomicrobiaceae bacterium | reverse complement strand
TTTGCGGGCTCTCGTCCCATGGACAATACCCTCGGAACTTTTAATTTTCCAACTGCTGGAGATTACGAAATCCGTACTGTTATCTTCGAGGGGAGCGGCGGTTCCGGTGGAGAGGTTTCTGCTCGCGCGGGTGCGACCGGGGTATTCGGTGCCAGTTTCAAGTTGATCGGTGACACCGCCGCAGGCGGGTTGGCGATTCGTTCCATTCCGGTGGGTGGCAGCGACACCGGCGGTTACGGAGCGCTGCTCGGCACGAATCTCCTTGCCCCCATGTACAGTGCACCCACCAAGCGCTCGACAGTGTTCCTTCGGTATCCCTTCAATCTGGCGAATCCCGCCACGGTGAACACGCTCACCTTGCAGATGCAGTATGACGACGGATTTGTCGCCTACCTAAATGGGCAGGAAATCGGCAGGCGCAATGTGGCGGCGGGAACGCTGAATTTCGATGCCGTTGCGAGCAGCGACCGGATGAACAACACCGCATTGATTTCGGAGAAAATCGACGCGACTGCGCTCAAAAACCAACTCGTCTCGGGGACCAATATTCTCGCCATTCAAGGGCTGAATGCTGCCGCGAATAATGGTGATCTGCTCATGCGTCCGCAGTTGGTGCAAATTGGCAGCACCACGGGTGCACTAGGGTATTTCACCTCCGCCACGCCGGGTGCCTATAATACGGCAGCCGTCTACAATCGTGTGGCACCGGTCGTCGCCAGCGTTGGCCATGGTTTCTATACCACATCCCAGTCCGTTCAACTCACGTGCTCCACCCCAGGCGCGACGATCTACTACACGTATGATGGGTCGCTGCCTTCCCCCACCAATCCTGCCGCCGCGAGCGGTCCCAGCCCTAGAACACTTACCATCAGCAACACAAAGGTGCTCAGGGCGGTTGGAGTGAAGGCTGGAAGCGACAACGGCGATGTCCTCACGCAGACCTACCTCTTTCTCAGTGATGTGATCACACAATCCTTCACGGGTGCGGCACCGGTTTTCGCGAACCCTCCTGGTGCGGCACAGGCGACTACCGCATGGCCCTCAGGCTCGGTAAATGCGCAGATCCTCAATTACGGCATGGACCCGGATATCGTGAACAATCCTGCCTACAGCGGGACTATCATCAACGATCTCAAAACCATCCCTTCGATATCGGTGGTGACCGACAAGGAAAACCTCTTCAACCTCGGCTACGGGATCTATGCCAATCCCCAGAGTGATGGTGGGTTTCCTGATCCCAATAATCCGGCCCCTCTCAATCCTCCGCGAAACTGGGAACGCGCGGCATCGATTGAATTGATCAATCCCGATGGAACCCCCGGTTTTCATTTGCCCTGCGGACTGCGTTTGCGCGGCCAGTTCTCCCGCGACCCGAGCAACCCCAAGCACGCATTCCGCATCTTCTTCCGGGATGATTACGGCGCCGGGAAACTCAAATACGACCTGCATAAAAATGCGCCTTATGGAAACACTGGCGCAAAAGAGTTTTCCAATTTCGATTTGCGGTGCTCGCAAAATTACTCGTGGACCACCGGAGCGGATGGCGGCAACGGCATTTTCGTTCGCGATGAGGTTGCCCGCGATATGCAACTGGCTACGGGCCAGCCCAGCAGCCACGGCTCATTCTACCACCTCTATATCAACGGCCAATACTGGGGGCTGTACAACATCGATGAGCGTCCCGATGCGAATTACGGCGCGAGCTATTTCGGTGGCGACAATGACGACTACGACTCCATCAAGGTCGAGCCGGATAATGGTTTCAACGTGGAGGCGACGGACGGCAATCTCGATGCATGGAGGGCTTACTGGACGCTTGCGGATCAGACCCTTCGCGACGCCGGAACGGACGCTGCCAAAAACGGAATCTACCAGCGCATGAAAGGGAATAACCCGGACGGCACGCCAAACCCGGCATTCCCCGTGTATTTGGATGACGTGAGTCTGATTGATCAAATGCTTGTCGTTTTTTACGGGGGAAATCTGGATGCGCCGATTTCCAATTTCCTTGGCAATACCTCCGCAAACAACGTGTTCACCGTCCGGCACAGGGGGGGATTATCCGGCGGCTGGAAGGGAATATTGCACGACAGCGAACACACCCTGCTTAATGTGAATGAGAACCGTACCGGCCCCTGGCCTGCCGGCAACTCATCGATTCAGGGGCTGGATGAAGGTTTTAGAAAGAGCACACAACAATATGTCTTCCAGCAACTGGTGGCCCATTCCACGGACTTCCGGATGCTGTTTGCCGACCGTGTTTACAAGCACATGGCCAATGGCGGCGTCCTGACTCCCGTTGGCGCGCTGGCGATTTTTGAAAGGCGAATCACCGAGATCGATCGAGCCATCGTGGGCGAGTCCGCCCGGTGGGGCGATGCGAAAACGGATGTTCCGTTCAACCGCGACACAACCTGGCTCACTGCGGTAAATACAGTTAGGAATGGGTTTT
>JAYUWZ010001160.1:0-2452 GCA_043753265.1 Verrucomicrobiaceae bacterium | reverse complement strand
CCCGCGCGCTGATAACTGGCGAAGACGGTGCCGTCCGGCTTGTAGATATACGCCGCAATGATCCGGCCATCCGCGCTGAACGAATCCAGCGTCTGTTCCGCGGACTTGGGTTCATCGAACGACAGCGAGGCGGCGCTATTCAAGCCCGTGATCCGTGCCGTGGCCGAAAGCCCCCGGACCATGTCGTTGCGAAAATTGTTCTGCTCGTAGAAAAAGAAGGCCACGCTCGCAAAAAGCAGCGCGACGCCGGTGGCCAGCATCGTGAGCGCAGCTAATTTGCCCTTCAGGGAAAGATGGCGCAGGAACTTGGTCACTTTACGATTTCCTCCAGATTTTGGTGGCGAGCTTTTGCAACTGGGCGCTGATTTTGAGGCCCTCCGCCTCCGCCTGCCCCACGTTGATTTCGAAGCGGATCTTTTCCCCTTCGAAGACGAAATTAATCATCCCGCCCCGCCTCGAAAATCCGTCCGATTCGCCCACCGTCAGGACGCCGGGGAGCCCATCCTTGATTCCGGCGAACCGGCCCTCGTCTCCCGCGCCGACAAACAGCAAGTGGCAGCTGCGCGCTCCCTCGGCGGACACCCATCTCACCACGATGGGGCGCCCGTTGATCCGGCGCCCCTTGGCCAGTTTTTCCAATTCATCACCAAACGGACTTTCCCCCAGAACCCCGATCACGATCGGTGCATTCGCATCCGGAAAACTCCTGGCCGGCCAATCCACGAATTTGGCGAAGTTATACAAAAACGCCGCCTTCACTTGATATTCCTTGGTCGCCGGCTCGCCGCCGGACACACCCGCGATGAGCAGTCCAAGCCAGAGCCACCCGATCGCACAGGCCCGCAGTAATACCCAAGACTGGCGCAAGGCCGGTCTTGTTTCTCCGTAGGATGATGTCGCTTGAGGCACCATTAGAAATTCCAAGTCACCTTGAAGAGCACGCTTCGGGGGATTTCGGTACCCTTGTTGCCGGTCGCGTTGGCGAATTCCGTATGCCGGTCATCGAGGAGATTTTGCCCCCAAAGTCCGACTTCGAGGGAGGGGGTCGGGCGCCATACCAAGCCGAGGTCTACTCGCAAATAGGAAGGAATGTTCTGGCTGGGAAGTTCGTCCACAAAAGCGAACGCACTGTTGAATTCGACATCCCAAGGCAATTGCACATAGGAACGCAGGCGGACCTGCTGTTGGGGACTTTCGCCCGCGACCGTGGAGGCGGGCCGCAGGTGCATTTGCAGCCACGAATAGTCGGCCGCGATCCGCCACCTGTCAGTCACCTTCCATTGCACCGCCAGTTCTGCGCCATAGGTATCTCCAGAGAGATTGTTACCGGTCACAAGGGGCACTTCCACGTGGGGCGTAAAAGCATCAGCGCGAAATACCGGAACCCCGGGCGCGTACGAAATGATATTGTCGTATTGGTTGTAGAACAAGGCGACATCGACCGAAACCGCCGGCGTGGGTTCCACGCGATAGCCCAATTCATAAGCCATCACCTCCTCTGATGCCAGACCCGGAGCTCCCCGGACAGTCTGCAACACGACCGGCGACCTCGGGCTGGCTTGGGAAGCCCTCAGGTTGTACTGGATATCGGAATCCAAACGGGTGGGGGTTCTCACCGCACGTGAAGCACTGGCCCACACCGTGTTTTGCGCATTGGGCGTCCAGAGCACGCGGGCACCAGGCTGAAGCTCGAGGCCGGTATAGTGATTGTGCTCAATCTTGGTTCCCAGAATGAGACTCAACTTCTTTGGAACCAACGCGATTTGATCCTGCGCAAACGCGGTAAAAAGTTGCTCCGTCTGGGCGCTGGGAGTGAAACTGACCTGCGGAGTGGCGGTGAAGTCATCAGTGGTATATCGGTAGCCAACGCCCAAAATCACATCATGGCGGGAGCCCAATGCAAACCGGTGCTGAAGTTCAATATCCCCCGTATCGCGCTTCGAGCGAGAGCCGAGCGCTCCGTGCTCGGAATGATCGTAATAGGACTGGAGTGACAACTGGGACGTCTCGGAGAATTTACGAGTCCATCGGCCAATCATGTTTCCTCCGCGGTTCAGGTATCGCTCATTCACACTTTCCGAGAACGGTGCGACAAAGAGTGCATTTTCGAGGCGTTCGCCCGCGTGCTGGTAGTAATAAGCCCCTTGGAAGGTGATGGTGTCTTGCTCGTTGGGCTCCCAGTCCAGGCGAAACCCGGAGCGGACGGCATCCCATTGGTCCGGAGTTCCGCGGCCCTGCTCGTCGACCAAACCATCGCGGTTAAAGTATTTGAGATATACTCGGTAATACGCGTTGTCACCAATTTGCCCGCCATGGCGGATGGTGCCGCCGGCGCGTTCCACGTTCCCAGTTGTCCCGGAAACAAAGGTGCCTTGGGTGTACTTGGCGCTTTTGGTGATGATATTGATGACGCCGTTGACAGCATTGGCACCCCACAGCGTGGCCCCGGGGC
>JAYUWZ010001159.1:0-11179 GCA_043753265.1 Verrucomicrobiaceae bacterium | reverse complement strand
TGTGGGCCTTTGAAGCTGTAGGCCGCGTCGAAGCTGACGGCGGGATAAGTCTTCGGAGTGGATGAGTGGAAAAGCTGCCAGACACGGTCGAATTCATTCCGACGTTGCCGAGACGATAGCGAGGCACCCGAGGTATACATTCAAGAAGAAATTCGGCCTAGTGATGCCGCACGCACAGCAAAAGTCCAGATTCCTGAAATGCTTCCATGCAAAGCCGTTTGATTCCGTGCGAAGGGGGAAACGATCGACTGTGACTTGTGAAAAAGTGGCGTCCTCTGCATCATCCTTCCAGCCCAATGAACTTTTCTCATGCAGATGTCGAATCGGCTATTCGTAGCGTAATTGCCGATATCGGACATTCTCCTTCGAGAGCCCTCCAGCAAGAATACGAGGCAGGACTTCACCCGACGCTGCTTTCGTATGACAAGGTGGAGCCTTCCGTGGTCGAGGTTCCCGTGCTCACGCGCTATTTGGTAGGTGCTCGGAGCTACCTGAACCCCTACGCGAACTATCACAATATCTTCGGTGCGCACCGGAGCGTCTACATGGTCCAGTTATTGGCGAGATCGCTACGGGTGTTGCGGTCGAAAAAGGCAATCGGTTTGGATGCACGCTTGGCGCGGCTAATCGACGCGAAGAAGCGCGATGCCTTCGACGCGGTTGCGTTCGAAATTTTCACTGCGGCCCGATATGCTGAAAGTCCCCATACGCTCGCGGTAGAATTCCTTGCGGAGAAGCCTCCTGCGCTTACGCCGGATTTGCGGGTTGAACTGACGCGCATTGAGACGTTCGTGGAATGCAAAAAGATCGACCGTACGCAGAACGCCACGCTTCTCGTAAGGAATGCAGCTCGCGACCTTCTGAATCCCGTTCTCTCGGCATTCAAGGAAGGAGGCACATCGGTATTGCTGCGGGTCACCTTTCACATTGATCCGAAGTTGATTCAGGGAAGACAATTGCTCGAAGCGTGCCGAGCATCCCTCACTGGGGGAGTGCCGATTATCGAACAAGGATTTACCATTCAGGCTCAGCGATTGTCGGCCTATTCCGAAAACGATCCGATTCTCTTCCCGTCGCCACTGTTCAATAGTCAGCGGTACGGATACAAAGTGCGAAGTGAATGGGTCGGAATCGTGCACCAGGGAGAGGTGCAGTTCTCGCGGAGGACTGACCTGCCTCCATCCCTACAAGGGGGGACTTCGAGTTGGCTCTGTGGTCTGGGTTGGGATGCCGGTGCTATTTGGAAAGTCAGCTCACCTGATGTCCTGGCCAAATACCGTCGCTTCACCTTCGAGAGGGTTTTTCACGGATTGGATCAGCTCCAGGGGAGAGGGCTGAACTGCGCGCTTCACGTTTGGCTCGAATCGGACTACTACACAGGAGGAAGGAGCGAGGTCTTCCACGACCTGTTCCGAAGAATCAAAGAGGCTGAAAAGCACCATTTCGGATGGCTCGTCTTGAATGAAACTCTCTTCGATGTGTCGCCCAAGGGGCGATTCGACTTTATTGAGCACGCGCATATCATCCAGGGGCCGATGGCGGTCACGAGACTGACGGTGGTCAGCAATGTGTTTATCTCTGATGGGGAAACGCACCTTGGAGAATTCGGCGAAGGCACCGAGTTGCCGGATATCGATGAGCCTTCCGACGAGACAACTACCCAGTGATAGGGCGATCCCTGCGCTGCCTCCCGCAGAAGGCATCGCGCGCTCTGCACCGACCAAATGAGAGGGGTTTTTCGCGCGATAAGGCGACCCGACGTTTGGTAAAGGCTACGCCCACAACTTTCGATCCAGAGTTCGATACTGAATGGCCTCGCCAATGTGGTCAGCGCCAATATCGGATTGTTCAGCAAGGTCGGCAATCGTGCGGGCGACCTTCAGAATGCGGTCGTGCGCACGGGCGCTAAGGTTCAGGCTCTCCATCGCCATGCGGAGCATGTTTTCCGCCTCGCTGCCCAGGGCACAGTGTTTGCGTAGTTGTTGTGATGTCATTCTCGCATTTACCCGCACTCTACCGGTCCCGAATCTCGCTTGCTGCACCCGCCGCGCAGCGACGACGCGGCTTCTAATCGCCGCGCTGGATTCGCCCGGTTCCTGTGTGCGCAGCTCCTCAAACGGTACGGCTGGCGCTTCTACGTGGAGGTCGATTCGGTCCAGAAGCGGGCCGCTGATGCGGTCACGATAACGCTCCACTTGCAATGGAGCACAGCGGCAAGTGCGCTTGGGGTCTCCATGAAAACCACAGGCGCAAGGGTTCATTGCCCCGATCAAGATAAACTCTGCCGGAAAAGTCATTGTTCCCGCTGCCCGAGAAACTGTCACACGTCCATCCTCCAGGGGCTGCCGTAGCACTTCCAGCGTCGAGCGGCGAAACTCTGGTAATTCGTCCAGAAAAAGCACCCCGTGGTGGGCAATGCTAATCTCTCCTGGGGATGGATTCACGCCGCCCCCGAGCAGACCAACATCACTCACGGTGTGATGGGGGGAGCGAAAGGGCCGAGTCGCGACAAACGATTGCTCGTGGAGCAGCCCGCAAATGCTGTGAATTTTTGTTGTCTCGATGGCCTCCTCCATCGTCATCGGGGGCAGAATCGTCGGCACCCGCTTGCTCACCATCGACTTGCCCGAGCCCGGCGGTCCAATCAGGAGCAGTCCGTGCCCGCCCGCCGCCGCCACTTCGACGGCTCGTTTCACGTGATGCTGCCCGCGCACGTCGGCAAAATCGCAATCGTAGCTCTGATGTGAGGCGAAGAACGCGGTGAGGTCTTCGCGGACTGGCTTCAAATCGTGTTTACCCGTGAGAAACGAATAGCACTCACGTAGGTTATTCACGCCATACACCTCGATTCCCTCCACCATCGCCGCTTCGCGCGCGTTGGCGACCGGCACAACCACTTTTGTCCGCCCACACCGCCGGGCCTCCAGTGCAACAGGCAGGACCCCGCGCACCGCCCGGATCGCGCCATCGAGTGCCAGTTCGCCCACAAAGCAAAAATCCGCCGCCTTCGGCAATTTCTCATCCATTGCACACGCGATCATCGCCAGCGCGATTGGCAGATCAAAGCTCGGACCTTCCTTTTTCACATCCGCAGGTGCCAAGTTGACGGTCACATGTCCGCCGGGCCAGCGCAGACCGCTGTTGGCAATCGCCGTCTTCACTCGGTCCCGCGCTTCGCGCACCGCTGCATCGGGCAACCCCACGATAATCGTTACGTCCTTCTGTCCGCCCGACGCGTTGACCTCGACTTCCAAGTCGAAGGCGTCGACACCAAAAACGGCTGCGGAGAACACTTTTGCGAACATTGCGTGAACGTGGCAAATGACGTCTTGTGCGGGAAGCGCGGAGTTCCTGCACCCAATCGAAAGACTTTCCACGCTGTTCATACGCAAAAGCAAAATCCACAGGCTTCACCATTGAAGGAAGCCAGCAATTCGGTTGGCGCATATCCATACTCGACCATGCTTCACCCCTTTTTGCACGTAACGCAACGCGTTGAGCCCCATCACCTGGGGGATTGTTCCTGTTGAAAATCTTACGCACAAACCATGAGGGCTCTTTCGCGTTGCAAGCCGCCTATGGAAAACCATTCTCGGCCAATCTTCGGTTGTTTTTGGGCTACTTTGAAACTGCCAAGGCAAAATCGAAAGATGCACGCACAAGGCCAGCCTTGCGGGTGAGCTTGCCCGAACGCACAAAAACGTCGAAAATGGGCAATTACGACGGTTAAGCCTGCATTCGAGCATAGGGTGCCGACGCTGGGTGAAGCCGTTCATATTCAGCAAGAAGTTCACAAATGCCGATGGCCGTTTTTGGCGTAGCTCTGGCTCACCCCGGCCTTGTCAACCTGGTACGGCCCTCTTTGGTTCGTGGCAGCCCACTTGTTTTGGCCGCTGCCCGTTCCGTAGCGCTCTTGCGCGGCGTACAGACGTGCCTACGGGACAGCCGAGATGTGCTTTCTTTACCCCATCCATCTACAGGCAAATCCAAATTGTCTCCCGCAAGTTCCCGTCGCAACGAACGCTTCGACCGCGAATGACAGGTTCCGTAGTAGCGGATCATTGGCCCCTCCCACTTGTGGGAAAGCAGATAAAAAGCTTCTATTACCTCTTCGTTCAGGATGCCGAAGCCACCTTTGCCCTGAAAATCAGGTCTTCTTGCAGTCTCTTGATATTCAGCCACTAAGGCTGCCTGCTTCTGAATGTAGTAGAGGCAATTTTTGAAATACTTTTCGTCCGCGATCTCCACGATCTCGCAGTCAATCGAGGGAGCAGCTTTTGCGAGAACCTTTTCCATCATTTTCTTGTCCGCTTCTGGAACGAGAAGGTGGAGGTGAGGACGCACGCGGAGAGGAAGGAAATGTATTTCGAGTTCCAGACGGGCAATCGCTCCTTTAATCAAATCATGCCGGAGGAGCTTTTTCACCAAAGCGATCAGATACTTGAATTGAGGCCTTACGTCGTTCGACATTGCCTCTTGAGCCATCCCGACCTCGGTGCAGTTGGTGGGTGAGATTACGATGTGCGCCCATCGACCGGAGGTGTATAGGTCTCGCCAGCGAGCTTCCATTTTCACCTTCTTCCGATACGCGCAGTAGCAGCAAAGCCTCCACATTTCGCACCGCCGGTCACCATTGCATTCCAGAAAACGGTCGCAATCGTCCCAGTGCGACAGAACAGCCAACTGTGCGAGTTCTCGATATTTGTCTTTGGCGCGTGCAAATCGTCTCGGTAGAGCTTGGATTTTTGCGTCCGCAGTATCAAGAAGGTGTCTCTGGATTGCATCGAGATGTGGACGCCTTTGACGCACCGCGATTGTGTCACTCCAATCAAAATCCAAGATGTCGCCCACTCAGAAATTCCGTGCCCCTCCGCTGCCGGAGCCAACAGATGTTTGCCATACGGACGTAATCCGTCTGTCAGCGCCAACAGGCGGAGAGGCTGAGAAATTTTGAAGTGATGCGGCAAACACCTTCAAAAGAACCCGGTGGAATTCCCTAACTACCTGAGACGAATCCGTCTTTGGAGAATCGAAGAGGGGAGGACTCCTGCTCGGGAACCTCGAAAAGACGGAGCCTCGGTGACATTCCTACCCGCTGGCCGGTATGGTAGCCTGTGGAGACAAGTCATACGCCAGTCGCAATTCTAGTCAGAGTCAGTACGCTGAGGCAAGAAACTGACCGGCAAGTATCCGAACTGACCGCGTATGCGGAGAGGATGGGTTACGAGGTCGTGGAAATCTGCCAGGAGTGGGTATCTGGTCGCGCCGAAGAGTCGGAGCGCAGTGGCTTGGCTCGGGTCCTTCAGTTGGCGGAAGCAGGGAAGATAAAGCGAGTGCTCGTGAGTGAGGTTTCGCGGATAGCTCGAAGGAGTAGCGTGGTGCACCGGTTTGTAGAGGAACTGGAAAGGCGAGGTGTTTCACTGTTCTGGTTGAATGGCGGTTTGGAAACGCTCTCGGCCAATGGCAGCCGGAATCCAGCAGCTTTCGTAGTTCTCGCTCTCTTGGCTGAAATTGCGCGAGGAGAGGTGGAGCAACTTCGGGAACGCGTTCTATCAGGCCTTGCTGAAGCACGCCGCAAAGGAGTGCGGTTGGGTCGTCCAATAGGGTCTACCGTATCGACGGAACAGTTGCTAGAAAAGCATGCCGACATTGTCCGCCTGTTACGAAAAGGGCAGTCAATCCGCAACGCCTCGAAGATCTCGGGAAGAGGAATTTCGACCGTTCAGCGAGTCCGCCTCGCACTCGCAGAATGAAGGCGAAATTCACTTCTCCATCCACGGTCTACCCTATCCCACAAGACACGTGCCCGATCACCGTCTCGGTGCTTTTTAACGCTCTCGCTATCGTGTTTGCGGTCCTTTCCCTAGGTGGAGGCGAAAAATGGCGGGGCCTTCCACACAACTTTTCCGTTGAAGAATTGGCCTCGTTCTACGGTGTCGTGAACAACAACGACTCAAACTCAAAACCCATAGACTCGATTGGCCAGGACGGAAACCTTTGCGGGTTGATCGGGCAGCTTGTTGCCTTGGGCCAAAGGCAAGACGCGATCTTTAATGATATCGAAAAAGCGGTCCAAGCCAATGACCGCCAAAGGGCGTACAAACTCGTCTGCACGTTGATTGGGAACCGAAGATAGAGTTCGGCAAAGTTTAGCGACAATCCATGGATGCCGCCATATCACAGAATACCGCGCCCAACAGGGAGGGCATGCCGAAGGTTGTTGGATTAATCCGCGTATCCACGGCAGGCCAAGCGAAGGACGATCGAGCAGGCATAGCAAGGCAGCGTGCCGCCGTGCGACAAACCATCGAAAGACGGCACCTCGATTGCAGTCACATTTTCGAACTAGCCGATTGCTCAGGGACGGAGGTGTTGCGCCATCCAGACATCCTCCAAATACTCACACTGGTCGAAAGCCGAATGATCGATGGCGTTGTGACCGCCGATCTCGACCGGCTCTTTCGCCCGGACAACTGGGCGGACTATTCTATCTTGCAGTTGTTTAAGGAAAAGGGTGCCAAAATATTCTGCCCAGACACCGTTCACGACCTCGCGACGAAAGATGGAATGCTCTTTGCAGGGATACGGTCCAGCGTTGCGGGCTTCGAATTAGGATTGATGAAGGAGCGGCAACACGGAGCCAAAGAGGAGAAGCGCCGCAAGGGGGAGTGCCCCACCAACCCGCTCACTGTACCACTAGGAGTCGCATATGACCGCCACAACAGGCGCTGGCATTACACCGAGGGGATCAACACGGTCATCGAACTTTTTAGACTCTATGATGACGGCGTGCGCAATTTTTGCGAACTGGGCCGGAGATTTAATCTCAACAACCGCACCGTTCGAAACCTTTTGAGCAACGCCCTATACAAAGGGTATAGGGTATACGCCGAAAAACGAGGCGAGAAGAGAACAAGCAAGACTGGGAAGACCTATCGTGTGAAGGTTCCCAGAACGGCAGACGAAACAATCACCGTGAAGGTGATGGAAGGGATCGTAACCGAAGAGCATTTTGAACGCGTTCAAGTGGCGCTTCGCTCCTCTGTAGCGAATCATGAGAGTCGCTTGGGACCCAATTCAGCTGTGAATCTGGGCGCTGGCATTGCTCGATGTGCGAGATGTGGCGAACCCCTTTTCTGCTCTTCCGGGAAGCGGAGCGGCGGCCTTAAACGGCAGGGCTACTATTTCTGCCGCGCGAATTACTACCTGCACCGTAAGAACACCGGCGGCTGTCCACAACCGAACATTCGGCAAGCCTGGCTAGACGAGGCGATCTTCAATCTTGCTTTGAATACCATATCGGACGCACCGACCCTCGAAAAACTGGTCACTGAGACGGTCGAGCGCTCCCGAACTGTGATCGCATTTCCCGCGAAAGCTGCCGAGCAGATCGCCGGGTTCAGACGCCGCGAAAAACGGCTATTGGATGCTTTAGAGGCGGGAGAAATCTCAATCGATGAACTCAGAGAGCGTCGGGCTCGGCTCAAAAAGTCGATACAACAAGTCGAGAAGACAGACCGGGAACTGGCGTCGAGACAGGCAATCGATATTCGAGAAATCACCCGGCTCGCGGTTCAAGGGGCTTTTGCGTTGCGCCGAATCGCTAATGACCGAGAGAAGAAGGCGGTTCTTCACGCGCTGCTTGCGGAAGTGCATGTGCGTGATTTTTCAATCGTTGCCCTGAAATTTCGTGAAGATCTTCTAGCGTCACCACGCGCAGCCGAACAGGAGTTGGCGGTGCCAATTGAACTGCGGCCTGCGATCAATGTCGGGCCGCAGTTGGAGTTACTTCCCCCAGGGCAGAAGCGATGCATCCGCTGCAATGTTGTGCGGGAGGACGCGAGCTTTTCCTTCCGCCTCAATCGGTGTCGGGACTGTATTCGAGAACAGGAGAAGCAAGCGCGATTGCGTCGGTTGGAACGTAAAGATGCGAAGAACGAAGAATGAACGGGACAAGTTTCACACTCTTTTTGCTGGGTAGGCTGCTATCGGGGGAGAGGAAGGAATTCTTCGAATCCATACGCAATTTCGGCTACCAATATATGCAGGTTAGGGCGAGAGCTACCGAGCGGGTAGGCGGAAAGCTGCATAGCTATTGGGAGTCTGGGGTTCTCGTTTGTGGTCGCCACCGTGCATCTGAAGTGGGTTCGTGGGATCTGGAGGAATGGACGCTATGCTTGGCGAGCAGACTTGGGATCGAGTACATCCTCCATTGTGATGGCCAGTGCGCTTTGCTTTCTGCGAGTGATGCGGAATTCGGCAACGTCATTGCGCGATTCGAGAATTTTGACACAGGGGCAATGCACCTCTACACGAACTTGAGACGAGGCTACGATTGTTGGCTTGAATCGCTTAGTTCAGTCTCACCTACCAATCTCCTTGATTCCAGAGGGCGGAAAGCACGAGGCGAGCTTGTTGGAATCGACGCCGCGTCTACTGAGCATCGTTTTCGGAACCTCATCAATGGAATCACACAAGCTTGAGCAAGGTCGGTTTAGCGAGTCACCAGACAGGGCCGTTTTCAGAGACAAGGTTCTTGAGTTCGATGACGCCACCGCGATTGCGTTTTGTTTCATAAATGACCGTTGCGTGGTAACGGCAAGGCAGGGAGTTCATCACGACCTCTTTGAATCCTTGTTGGCTTTGAAGTCGTCCGTTGAATCAGCAAAAGTTCTTAAGAAGCAAGGCCGTAAGGCATCGAGTAGATTGGCAAAGAGCCCTTGTGATGGGCACATCTCCACTTCTCCGAGGGCGACGGAAGCGGACCTTGCATGGTTTTTTGCGGCTCGCGGTTCCGGCCACGGTTGGTTGCACCGCAAGGTTCACGCTGGGCGTGGATGGATCAATATACGCGATGGCGGAGAGACAGTGTCGTTTCTGTCGTTCTGGACACTGGCTCGTGAAACACGAGATCATGTCATACTGCGCATCGTTGAGGCCCTTGGCTGCGAGGGGAAAGTCCTTTTTGAATTCGCTGATTCCCTGACTCGGGGTAGCCTCACGGTGAGAGCACGAGCCGAGTGAGTTCTTCAAGCGCGGTTTCATTCGAAATCGGGAACCGTCAATCTTGCACTGTACCGTCAGGAATGTGACGAGGTTCGCCGTATACTCGACTTTTTAGCTTTGGGTGCTGGAGGTGCCGCATCCGGGTCCAACAATTCGCATACCCGCACGCCGAACGCTTTCGCGAACTTCTGAATCGTCGAGAGTCGCAAGTCTACTCGATGTCCCTGCTCCACGAGTTGGTAGTATTTCAATCCCAGTTTCGCGGCCTCGGAGAACTTTTCTTGGGTGAGTCCGCAGTGACGCCGCCACGCCTTTAGGCGCTGCAAGAGCATGGCGTGTAATTCCTCGGGCATCTCCAGCGAGTTTCGATTTGCACTTGCCAAGAGAACACCCCACTAATGATAGACATGAACCCCATGCCTGGACAGGTGAGCGATGCAACCCAGCCCAGCTCCGCAAAGAAATTGACACCAAAGGAAATTGGGAATGGCATCCTTGGCCTGCTCGTCTTTGCAGCGGTTTGTCTCTTCTTTTGGAGCCGCGATTCCAACTACTCGGGGATGTACCTCTATACCGGGCCAGTAATTGTAAACAACACTGCCCTGAATGACCGACTCGCGCTGGTCTACCTCGATCTTCGATCCGATAAATCCTTCATCTACACTGTGGACACAGGCATGGGCTATCCGCTGGACAAGAAGGTGAAGGGAACCTGGAAGAGTGAAGGTGGCTACGCGGTGCTAAGCGTGGACGGCCAGGAGATATTGCGGTTTAAGCGGGAGGGAGACGATATGATCGCTGAGAATGGTAACCGATACGTGCGCACGCGTTAAAGCGACGCATCGCGCAAAAGAGGTCCCTGTGTTCAAACAAACACTTGGTTTCGAGAACACGGGTTCTCGCCCGTCGTAACGACGACTGGATGGTGGAAATGCGCACTTTTTTGCCCCAACGATTTTTTGAACACAGTCCAGCGCTCTCCCCGGACAGAAGATTGCGATTTTAGCTAGGGGGCCTACAATTCCTCCTTCGCGTCGCGGTCCGCCCCTTATGGCAGCGTCTACCTCAAATCACCCAAGCGCAGGCTCCTCAGAACCAAATTGGTTCGAATGGAATACTGGCCTGTTGTACTTGGTCGAGTTGTTGGACGATGATTCTGAATTGGTGGAGGTCGCCTTCCAACTGCATGGAATCAAGGGTTGGGACGATGTCGGATTGCGCTTCCGGGACGGGCGTACGCGGCTTTTGCAGATGAAGCACTCCCGAACCGGTGATCCAATGACTTTTGGGGACCTCGTCACTGGCGAGTCGGACGATAGCCCTTCATTGATTCGCGCGCTTGCTAGAGCGTGGAAAGACGAGGTGGCGACTCGTGGAAATGTCGAATGCGAGCTTGTCACGAACCGGTTTTCGGGAACCAGATGGTGGCAGGACCGTCCGCCTTTGGATGAATTCCTCTCCAAAGTGAGGGAGAAGGTGAGCGGCACCTCTAGTTCGGAGCAGATTCGCTGGGAAGGCGACGATCAAAAATATGAACCCGCTTGGAACACCCTTTGTTCCGAACTTTCCGACCTAAACGATACCGAGAAAGTGGCATATTTGAAGGCCTTGTCGGTGCATTTGGAAGCACCCGATCTAGATGCGCTTGAACAGGGCACTCGGGAGCGACTTGAGGTCCTGACAGGATTACCTCCTTCCTCAATCAACGACCTCTACAACGCACTCGTAGCCAATCTCCGAATTTGGACAGCCCACACTCGACGAGAAAAGGAGTGGATAACGCGCGAAACGCTGCGTGCCCGTCTCTCGAAAGAAGAAAACAGTCCCATCTGGCTTGGACATTGCGAAGTCGAGACCCCTGAGCCGTTTTTTCCCAGCCGTGACCGTATTGTGGACTGGTTGCGTTCGTCCTTGTTGTCTGACTCCCCGCACAAAATCGATTTTCTGGCTGCCGAACCTGGCGCAGGAAAGACAAGCTGCATTAGCAGGCTGGCTCGCAGCGGATGTGCGCTCTGGAGGGAGCAGTGCGTTTCGATCCGATTCTACGCTTACCGCCCACTGAGACCCGGCCAGCCAGACAATGGCGGTGACACAGGAATAGGCGTCACTCCAGAAGCGCTTTGGCTTGGGCTACTGTGGCAGATTCGGGGACATCTTCGGCGGACGGAACTCC
>JAYUWZ010001158.1:0-2454 GCA_043753265.1 Verrucomicrobiaceae bacterium | reverse complement strand
GCACGCCGCGCTCCTTGAGAATGGCGGCGGCTTCCTTGGGATCCTGCGTCATGTAAAAACGCGCGCTGTCCACCGTGCCCGCGAGGCTTTGGTGGCTGGTGCCGGCAACGCCAGGCTGGCCGGACCAATAGGCGATCTGCGGCGAAAACCACCACGGCGCGAGGAAGGGCTGGCGCTCAGGCGAACGCATCATCACCGCGATGTTGCGAAACTCCTCCGCGATGGCGTTGTTCTCCTCCTTGTCCATGCGCTTCGCCTGGTCGTGGTTGAGCATATCGGACCATCCCCATACCAGCGGGGCCATCGCGATACACGCGGCGGCCCAGCCGAGCCACCGTGAGCGCAACGCGGCAAGCTGCCAGGGCATGGAAATCGCGATGGCGAGCGCGATGAAGTAGCCCCAGCGCAATTGCCACATGGTGAGCGCGAGCATGACGGCAAAGAGGGGGAGGATGCCGCGCGCCCGTGCATCTTCCCTGCCCGCGAACCAAAGCAAAAACGGTGCGGTGATCCAAAAAAGGCCGAGCCATTTCCACACGAGCGTGCCGGTGAGGTCGAGGTGCTTGAGCTCGCCGATGCCAGCGCTCCACGCGAGGAAGTACTGGCGAAGTGTTTTGTCCGGCATCGTGAGACGCCAGCCATCCACCAGCAGCGCGACGAGTGCGATTGCCCCGAGTGCGATCCAGCGGGAGCGAACGGCCTTTGCGAATAGCGCCGCGCGGTTCGACATAAGGTGCCAGACCACTGCGCCGCCGAAAAAGATGATTGGCTCGTAGAGCGACACCCACAGGGCGAAGCCCCACGCGAGGCCGGCGGTGAGCGCCCAGCGTTTCGCAAGACGTGCGGAGGTGCGCAGATCCGCGAGGGCGAGTTCCGCACCCACGGCGATGGCGATGAAGAGCAGCGCGAGCGACTGGTGATCCGGCCGGCCCAGCACGGTGCCGTGTACGAGCACGGGACTCACCGCGAAAAAGAACACCATGGCGCCGCGAAAGGGCAGGCGCATCCAGCCCGCCCACCACCACAACCACAATGCCACCAACACGGCGAGCAGCGGAGAGACGAGCGCGCCCGCGAGATCGAGCGTCTGCCCGCGCAAGGGGCTGCGCTGCTGGGAATCAATCACGCCCAGCGCGACGTCGCAGACGCCCTTTACGCCGACGATGAGCCAGTCCATGGGCGCGGTGGTATGCGGCGTGGTACCAGTGGGCCAGTTTTCGAAATCGTGTTTCTTGATGACCCAATGACCCTCGGTGACCATGCGCGCGCGCTCCATGCGCGAGTAGCAGTCGCCCTCGATGAAGTAGATGTGGCCGTCGGCGCTGTGAAACACATCCGCGCGATTATACGTGCGCGCCCAAAAGGTGAGCAGGAGCAGGAGCGCCAGCGCGCTCCACGAAAGTGTGCGTTGGAGAGTCAGGCTCACAGATTGGCAGGTTTCTCAGGCGTTTTTGCCGGAGCCTTGGGCGGAGGGATGCGAGGGAGCACAGGGGAAGGTGGGATTTTTGCGCGCCCATTTACCTGGTCCCATGTGAGTTCACGACGCTCCAGCAGTCCGCCGCCCGCCTGCCACAACTCGTAGGCGAGCGCCGGCTTCTCGCCGGTGGTATCGACCTCAAAGATGCTCCACATTTTCCCTGTGCTGCACGAGACCCACACCTCGCTGGTGATGGTCGCCGTGGCATTGCCGCTGCCCATGGGGCCGGAGGTCACCTCGATGAAGCGGCCCTCGACCTGGTAGCCTGCGGTGAAATGACGGTCGCCCGTGATAAGCACCACGCCCTCGATGTCCTTGATGGCATCGAGGAAGGCACGCCGCGCGTGCGGGTAGGCCGACCATGCATCGGGCGTGCCCTTGCTGTCGAATACGCTGCCGCTCGCGATGAATTTCACCTTCGCCGTGCTGGCCTTGAGGCCACGCATGAGCCACTCGAACTGCCTGTCGCCCAGCATGGTCTTGCTCTCGTCCTTCGGCGCCTTGTCGGGCGAGCGATGGTAGCGCACGTCGAGCATGAAGAAGTCGACGTCGCCGCGCGAAAACTGGTGGTAGCAGCCGGGATTTCCCTCTTCTCCGTAGGCGGGGTTTGCCCAGAATTCCTTGAAGGCGCGCAGCGAGTCCTCCTTGCCCTTGAGCGTACCGTCGGAGTCGTTGGGGCCGAAATCGTGGTCGTCCCACACTCCATAGCAGGGCACGCCTGCGGTGACGTCGCGGAAGCCTCCGATGGCCCTGTGCATCACGTAATGAGCGCGCTGCTTTTCGAGGTCCGAGCTATTCGCGTAGTGGTTGTCGCCGAGCTGCAGGAGGAGTTCGAAATTGGAGCGCGCGGCCATATCCCCCCAGGCCGCCCCCGACATGTAGGCCCGCGGGCCCGAGCAGGAGACGAATGCGAAGCGCAGCTTCCCCGCATTGCCCGGCACTGGCGCGGAGACAAATGAGCGGTGGGGACGCAGAGT
>JAYUWZ010001157.1:0-11180 GCA_043753265.1 Verrucomicrobiaceae bacterium | reverse complement strand
ATGGGAGGCCGTGAAGACCACGGCGCGCAACATCCGGGAGGTGCAGGACTTCGTCGGCATTCCCGTCGCCGTGGAAAACCTCAGCAGCTACGCGGAATTTCGCGCGAGCGAGATGACGGAGTGGGAGTTCCTCGGGGAGGTCGTGGAGGCGGCGGACTGCGGAATCCTGCTCGACGTGAACAACATCTACGTATCCTCCCAGAATCACGGATTCGACCCTTTCAAATACCTCACCGAGGTGCCCCACGAGCGCGTGGCGCAAATTCACATCGCCGGGCACAGCCGGCACGAACGCATCATTCTCGATACGCACGATCATCCGGTGTGCGACCCGGTCTGGAAGATTTACGCGGAAGCCATCAAGGCCATCGGCTCCACGGCGACCCTGCTGGAGTGGGACGATGAAATCCCCTCCTTCCGCGATGTACACAACGAAGCCCTGAAGGCCGCAAAGTTTATGCCCAATGCCAAAGTCCGCGCAGCCTAGGCTTCCCGAAGTGCAGCGGCAGATGCTGGACACGATCCGGCGGCCTCTCATGCGCGGGGAAAAGATGCAGCCCATCGGCGCCGAGACTGCCGAGAAGTTCATCATCCCCAACGATCGTCTCACTTCGTTTGAGCGCCTGGAAATCTACAACCAGCAATACTGGTGGCGCCTCCATGGCGCGTTTGCGGACGACTTTCCGGGCGTGAGCGCGGTCGTCGGCCCTCGCAATTTCGACCGCCTCACGGTGGCTTATCTCGAGGCGTGTCCCTCGCGCTCGTGGACCCTGCGCAACCTCGGCTCGCGGCTGCCACAGTTTCTCGTGGAACACCCCGAAATCACCGCGCCCCATACCGCGCTGGCCTGCGATGTGGCCCGTGTGGAGTGGGCGGCGACTGCGGCCTTCGACGACGCGGAGATTGCCCGTATCGATCCCCAGCAACTCGCGTCCACCGACCCATCGACGCTGAGACTCACGCTCCAGCCGTATCTCCATTTGCTGGAGCTTCGCCATCCTGTGGACCGCCTGCTCGCCAAGCTGCGCAAGCGCTCCGGGGACACCGCGGCCTCCAGCAACGCGGTGGGCGAACACAAATCCCGCAGGGCTGTGCGGCTCAGTGCCCGGGCTCTTCGCGAGCCGCTTTACCTCGCGGTGCATCGCGTGGACTTTAGCGTTTTCTTCAAGCGCCTCACGCCTGTGGCTTACCGGCTCCTGCTTGCCCTCAAGGCGGGCGAGGCGCTGGCTTCCGCGTGCGAATCCGCGCTGTCTGACTTTACCGATTCCTCCGACGAGGCGACCGCTCAGGTGCGCGATGCATTTGCGATGTTCACCTCCCTCGGGTGGCTTTGCCAGACCCCTGCGACTCGTAGTAAAAAGGCACGGGGCTAGGGCGTGTGGGTGGCCTTGAGCCACATGAATACATTGGGGCCGGTGATGGTGGATTGCCAGGTACTGCGTTTCCAGCCAGGTGCGAAGTCGGTGCTGCCCATGAAGGTCGCCGGTGTTCCGCCTGTGGGAGAGGGGCTCTCCAGTGCGTCGAGCTGCGCATCGTCCGAGGAGATGGGGTGAAGCATCGTCAGCACAGCGCGCCCCGAGCCGTCGCGGGTGATTTGCATTCCGGGCATCGATTTCCCGTCCGTGTCGCTGGTACCCGCTGCGTGCTCGACGAGCGCGGGGAATCCGTCGTGATCGGCATCCGCCAGCGCGACGCCGGAAAAGGCCACCGAGTCGGCGGTGCCGGGATTGCCACCTTCCACGCTGCTCGCGCGCCAGCTCGCGGGATTCCCCGGAGCTGTGCCTGCGGAGAACTGTTTGCGCAGCACGAGGGAGGCGCCCTCCCCATCGGGGTCGGCGGGCCAGCCCACCACGTTGCTGTCGCCGTAGGTGACGGTGCAGATCTCGTTTCCTGCGAGATCATTCAGGGTCAGGGTTTCGCCTGAATTATCGAGCCCACCGCCAAAGACTCCCGCGATGGGCACTCCGGGATAGGCCGCCGCAAAAGCCACCGCGTCCTTCACCAGCACCAGGCTCTGGCCGGGAGGCAGCGTCACATCGCCAAAGGTAAAGGTGAGGCCAGCGCCAAAGTAGGCTTCGTTGAGCGAGGCAGGCTGCCCGCCGATGTTGGTGAGTTCCAAAAACTCCGTGAGGTCATCCGGTCCCGGCGGATTGTAGTGAATCTCGGTAAAGCGGACGCTCGGTGGCGGCGGCACAAAGCCGGGCTCGATTAACGGTGACCAGACTCCCGCCACGCTGCGCACGCGGGCCTTCAGCGTGAAGGCCGCGGTCACCGGGAGCGGGCTGGTGTAAGCGGTTCCTTGAATCGCCCCTCCCACTGCACGGGGATCCGTTCCGTTCGTGGTGTAGTAAATCGTCCCCGCTCCGTTCGGGTTGGTGAGCGTGATCGTCCCGCCCACAGCCATAGTGCCGCCAAAGGGCGCGGCGTTGGGCGCAAGCGTGGTGGGCCAGAGTCCGATCGCCGTGGCTTGGTTGAAAAAATTCGTCTGCCGGCTGGCCCAATTGGTCCAGCGGTTTTGGTCAAAATTGCCTCCCGACACCGCTTGCACGAGTGGCTCGACCTGCGCACGCATAGCGTTCCAGCGCGCATCGCGATTGGCCGTCGTCATGACTCCGCCGTTGAAGAAATGCTTTTGCAGGCGATCCGCGAAGAGCAGGCGGAATTCCGCATTCTGGTAGGCGCGCCTGAACACCAGCGCAGTGGTGGTGCCTTCCGTATTGGGGCCGTTTGCGCTGTTCACGTGGAGTTCGTTTTCAAACGTGTTGTGGGTGACGGCCTGCCCGAAGCCTCCGAGTCCACCCTCCGCATCCCACATGGAGAAGACCCACTTTGCACCCACCGCGCGCTCCCTGGCAAAGGCGTAGTTGTTGTGGGGCCAGTCCTGCGTGGCACCGTAGCCGTTGATGATCACGTAGTCCGCGACGTTGGTCATGTCCCAATACGTGGCACCCGTTTGGTAGTTCGCTAGAAGGGAAAAGTCGTTGTTCCTGAAAAAGGAATCCATCTGGCTGTAGGCCACGTTGTCACCATCCTCCCACGAGCCGATGTAGTTCACATCCCAGCCATTCTCACTCTTGTAAAACGCGCGGAAGAAATCCTCGCGCACCCGCTCGCACGGGTTGAAGTAGCTCTTGAACTGGCCGTTGATGAAGAGCGTCGCAAACGTGCCCTGCGGTGCGGGCGCGCCCATGGCCGCAAAGGAGCGCCGCATCCATTCATCCGTGATGAAGGGATTGTAGGGGTCGTTTTTACCGGCCCGGAGGCGGATGGTATCCCACTCCTTCAGCTTGCTGGTGGGGAAAAATCCGTCCACCGACAGCTTCGATTCGCCGAAGTCCCCGCGGAAAAACATGTTCAACTGGGGCTTGTTGTGGGCACCCGTGTTCCACTGGCCGGATGCCACGTTTCCCAGTTGATACTGGGGCCGTGACCAAGGCGATCCGGCAAACCGGAACCCCGCATTGGTGCGCTCGATCACCTGGTTGCCGGGGCCAATGATTTCCAGCGCTGCCATGCGCTCAAATGCGTCGCCGCTCGCCATGCAGAAATTGTAGTCGAACCGCGCATCGTTCGCCTGCCAGCTCCCGCCGTTGAAATTGCCCCCGACTTGGGAGAACATGCCATCCGGGCTGTAGAAGGTCTCGGCGGGCGGGCCGCTGAGGAAAAAGGCAGGCACCGTGGAGAGGCTGGCATGGGCTCCCACCACGTAATTGCGAGTCCGCGTCTCGCTCGGCAGCTTGCCTGTCGCAAAGGCGCGTGCGCGCACCGTGCCGAATCCGGGAGGCGTGGTGGTGCCCGGCGGGAGCACGTCGGGCGGCGAGAGGTAGCGACCGTCAATGACGGTAATGCCGGCAGGCAGGCCCGGCCCCGACCAACCGACGGCGAGATTGTCCCCGCCCCCGCCTTCGCTTTGCAGCACTTCGATGTAATACTTCTGCCCCGCGACAAGCGGGATGGTGACGGACTGCTGCGTGGCATGCTTGGTCCATTCCCGGGGGGAAGCCCAGTTGCCTTGGATGTAAGCGATCCGCACCTTGTTTGCGGGCAGCGTCGTGGTGCTCAGCCAGAGCTCGCCATCATCGTCCGTGGCCAGCCAGAATTGATAATTGCCGGTCTGCGGCGGATGCAGGAAGCCGCGCACCCGGTGCGTATAGTAGTCGCTCGTGTTGCTGGGCGTCTCCAGAATGCTCATCAGCTGCGAGGTCGTGGGCGTCGCGTTGGCGGGCAAATTTGCCGGGGCCACAAAGACGCCATTCCACTGGAACATCTCGCGGAGGATCATCCCCGAACCGGGCCCAACCACCACCACTTGCGCAGTGGGATCAATGGGGCCCGTGTAAGCGGTACTAGTCGCGGTGGGCTCAGTGCCATCCAGCGTGTAGCGAATCGTCGCGCCCACGGTCGCCGTGGACAGGCCGACCATCGGAACCGTGGAATAAAACCCGGTTGCCTTGTCGAAATTCACTTCCGAGACCACGTCCGATTCCGCGCCCGTGCCATTCGGGCCGCCCGGAGTTCCGAGCGCCAGGAAGCGATACTGTCCATTGGACGAATCGACGCCCCACGTGTGAAAGGCATCCTGATCCGGCACTGCGGAAATCTGCGACTGTATGACACCGGCCGCATTGCTGAGGGCAATGAATTCGCCCTCCGAGTTCAGCGAGAAATTGGTATGGAGCAGTCCGCCTGGCGAGGGCACCGTCACATTCCGGCCACTGCACGCGATGACGAGGTAGCCGGCTGCGGGGATGGTCGTGCCTGCGGGAAAGGTCCATTTCGCAGGCTCGCCTGCGTCATCGGTGATGCGCCACCCGGAGAGGTCCGCCACTGTGCCGCCGTTATTCTTGAGCTCGATCCAGTCGAGAAACTCCGGCGCGGGAGGCGCCGCGGAGGCTGGTGCCGGCGTGCCGATTTCCGACGTGCCGAGTTTGTAGCGCCAGGAGGAGCCTGCGGTCACCCACGTGAGCGGCGAGCCGCCGCTTACTGCGGTGAACTGCACATCGAGCACCAGATCCGAGCTGCCGATGGTCTCATTGTGCAACTGCGCGGAGATCACGTTTTTTCCCACGCGCAGCATTTGGCGGGGCACCGCCACATTTACGATGAGACCGGGGTTGTTTCCCCCATCCTCACGGCTCGCCCCATGGCCATTGGCGTTCTGGGTGTAGGTGACAAACGTCCCCGGAGCCCCCGGCAGGTTGGCCCGTGAGAGTTCATAGCCGTTCAAGTAGAGGACATAGCCATCGTCAAAATCGACCGTCAGTGTCGTGGTGGTCAGCCCATCATATTGCTGCTGGGTGATGTTAAATTCCCGCCGCATGTAAACGGACATCGCGATGTTCCGCATTTGTGCCAGAAGGTTCGTTCCGAGCACATAATGCGGGTTTGCATCGTACCCCAACGCACCCGGCGCGATAATCCACGAGGTATCGTCGTAGGGGAGCTGGGTCCAATTCGGGCCGGGCTGGTTTTGGCCGCCAAAATCTGCCGCATCATACACCCCGCCGGACGGTTCGTGCGTTCCGGCAAACCAGCTCCACGCATCCGCAGAACCCACAAGCGTCTGCGGGGTGGTGCCGGTGAGAACGAGACTGGCAGCGCACCTCAGTTGGTTATTCCCAATGTCGCTATTGTGCACCTGGATGGCCAGAACGTTGGTGCCCGTGCGGAGGAGCACATTGCCCGCTCCCAGCGAAATCGTCTCCACACCCGAGGCCGCATGCACATTGAAGGCCTCCTGGTGATGCCAGCCGAAAGAACCAGTCGCCCCAGTATTGCGGCGGGCCACTTCCACTCCATTGAGAAAGGCGATGAACCCGTCGTCGTAATCGATCTGCAACTCCACCTGCTGCGTGCTGCCAGCCTGGAGGGCGGTCGCGGGAAACTCCCTGCGCAAATACACGACCGGGGTGATTCCCTGCATGGATGCCTGGAGGTTGGTCGTTTGCGTATATCCAAAACCAAATGGGCTGGTGCCGACCTGCCACCAACCTGGAACGGAAAATCCAAGCTCATGCCAGGCCGTGAGGTTTCCCAGTTTCTTCAACCCCGAGGAGGTCTTTTGCAGAAGGCGGTCACTTTGCACCGAGCTCATTTCGTTGATCACCACCTGCGCATGCAACGCGGGGGCCATGCAGAGGAACTGGCAGAGCAGTGCCGCGGACAGGGCGCGAAGGAGGGTTCGGTAGGGCAGCGTAGGGAGAGACATGTCAGGAGTGGTAGGCCACCATGCGCGGGACACCCCAACCGCGCAAGGGCGAACATGACAACCGGGTGACGACCGGGTGTCGCCGAAATGGCGGGGTTTTCGGCGGAGGGGAGGGTTGTTGCAGTTGTTGCGCATGCTGATCATCGCGGGTGTTGCAGGGTTCGAATTTAGGGTACGGGTGCTCGCTGGGGATTATGTGCGATGGCTAGTGCCGATAATCCTTTGACGAAAGCACCTGATGAGGAGCGATTTGTGCGTTGGGATTGGATTATCGGCGATAGATGCGATGAAGACGGCAAGAGTTCCTGCGTTGGGTGATTTGTGTGGAGGACGGGAAGCTGGACGTGGGGGTTTCTGCAGTTGTTGCGCATGTTGCGCATCGCGGTTGTTGAGGGGGTGAAATTCAGGATTGCGGGTGCTAGCTGGGGATTATGCGCGATGGCCATCGCCGATAATCCTTTGACGAAAGCACCTGATGGGGAGCGATTTGTGCGTTGAGTTTGGATTATCGGCGATAGATGCGATGAAAGCAGCAAGGGTTCCTGCGCTGGGTGATTTGTAAGGAGGACGGGGAGCTGGACGTGGGGGTTTCTGCAATTGTTGCGCATGTTGCGTGCGACCGGTTTTTCGGGAAGCGGAGGGGTATTCTGGAAAGAAGGTGTTCTTTCCTTGGGCGCGGCGATGCGACGAAGTTTGTGGCTCCCTTCCGTTCCGACCCCTATTCCTCCCAAACCACCCTCCTTTTCCATTTCGGGTATTCTACACCGATGTGGGGAGGTTGTCACACATCAAAAGGCAGCAGAGGGCGTGCGGCGCAGACCAGGAGCGCGGTCTGTGTGCTTTTATTTGTTGTTCCCCTTAGACGCTGTCCTCCTGAGAACCATAACACGGGGCGTGATTTTCTGTGCGGAGATGACGTGCTTGGTCGCTCGCAGTTCCCACCTCCAGCAACATGCATGCGGCCATCTTCTCTGGAGATAAGCGATACGAACAATCCTGTTTAATCCTGAAAATCTTGTAAATCCTGTCCTTAAGGTGAGCATCTCGTATTCGAAATTCGACCACAAATCTCAATGCCGCCAGCGCATCCTTTTTGACAGGATTTACAAGATTTTCAGGATTAAACAGGATTCCCAGAGGACATTGCCCCCTGTGGCAAAGCAACATCATTAGCAAGGAGCCTAAGTGACTGAAGGACCCCGAGAAGCTTCATGGTTGCTTGAATAGTACGCGACCAAATTGCGTGGATACCGTAGACCGGCATGAAACCCCACGGGATCGTTGCCTCGCTACGCTCACCCTGCGGGCTGACTTCGTCAGGCTTTCTCGCTTCGCTCGAATCAGTCGCTTAAAGCTCCATCAGGATGACATCCGATAGAGAAGCTAAACAACTACGTGTGCTTCGCACACAGACCGCGCTCGTATTCTGGCTTCGCGCTATTCCCGTCCGAGCTTCCTCGTGACCTGCGTGCATTTTCAGAAATTGCGCATGACAGGCTCCCCGAAAAGGCCAATAGCTCGCGGTATGCACCGTCGACAGTTCCTTTCCACCCTTCTCGCTGCCAGCGCATCCGTCGCGATTGCGCAGCAACCTGCCCGCGCAAAGAAGATCCTGCTGCGGTCTTCGTGGCAGACGGTGAACATCGGGGACATCGCGCATACCCCCGGCATGCTCACGCTGCTGGAGAAGTATCGGCCAGAGGCGGAGATTACGCTTTGGCCCAATACGCTAAGCGCAGACGTGGAGAAGATTCTGCTCGCCCGCTTTCCAAAGCTGCGCATCGCGAAAACCAAGGAGGAGAAGGATGCGGCTTTGGCGGAGTGCGACTTTTTCCTGCACGGCTCCGGGCCAGGGCTGGTGGGGTGGAAGGAGGCCGAACTCGCGCGCAAGGCCGGCAAGCCGTATGGTTTTGCGGGGGTGACGCTGAACGATGGGGAGATCAAGGATCGCCGCGCGCTCCTGGGCGGGGCGAAGTTTGTATTTCTCCGCGATACCGATTCGATGAAGGCGTTGAAGGACTCGGGGGCACTCGAAGGCGGAACACCCAAAATCGAATTCGGGCCCGATGCCACCTTTGCCATCGATCTTCAGGACGACGACGCGGCAGCCGCACTGATGAAGCAGCACAATCTGGAGCGGGGAAAATTTCTTTGTGCAGTACCGCGCCTGCGCTGGACGCCTTACTGGGAGATTCACCCGGAATCCCGCAAGCCGGACCCGGAACGCATCAAGGTGAACGAGGAGTTCGCCGAGCGCGACCATGCGAAGCTCCGCGAGGCCATCACGGGGTGGGTGCGCGAGACGAAGATGCGCGTGTTCCTCTGCCCGGAGATGACCTACGCGGTTTCGCGGCTGCGCCCCCTGCTCTTCGACGCGCTGCCGGATGACGTGAAACCGCACGTCGCGGTGATGGACCGGTACTGGCTCACCGCGGAGGCGGCCTCCGTCTACAAGCAGGCGGCTGCCATCGCAAGCTTTGAGCAGCACACCCCGATTATCGGCATCGCCAACGGCACGCCGTCGATGCTCCTGCGGCAACCCACGGATACGCGGAAGGGGCAGATGTGGCGCGACGTGGGGCTGAACGACTGGATTTTTGAGATCGACCAGTCGACGGGCGCGCAGATCAACACGCGCCTGCTGGAAATCGGGCGCGACCTTCCCGCCGCGCGAGCGAAGGCTGCTAAGGCGCGGGACTTTGCGCAGCAGCGCATGGCGGCGATGATTGCGGAGATAAGGTAGGAGACAGTTCATAACCTCGCTCCGTTCGAATGCCACCGCAGTCCAAGGCGGCGCTGATGGTGTCGGAGGTTTGAGTTATTCCCCCCTGCGTGCGTACCGCTGTCCGGGGAGCGCCCGGACGATGCGCTTCATCTCCAGCAGCGTGAGGGTGCCACTCACCTTGTAGGGGGGCAACCGGGTGGCGGCGACGAGTTCGTCGAGCGAAAGGTCGCCGGCCTCAAGAGCTGTGGAAATCAAGGTCTCCTCGTGGGTGAGCTTTACCGTCGGAGTTGCCGCAGGGGGCGACCCGAAGGGCAGAGTAGGGGAGGATTCCCTCGGCTGCTGCGAGGGCTGTGGGGTGCTGCGTTTGGATACGGGGAAGAGCGACTGGAAATCCTCCAGCACGTCATCCGGACAGGTGACAAGCTGCGCGCCCTGCCGAATCAGCCGGTTGGAGCCCGCGCTCGTGGGACGGTCGATTTGCCCGGGCACCGCGTACACAGGACGGCCCTGATCGATGGCCTGGTTTGCGGTAATGAGTGCACCGCTGTTGAGCCCCGCCTCAACCACAATGAGCGCGCGCCCCCATCCCGCCACGATGCGGTTGCGGTAGGGGAATGTCTGCCGATCTGCCGGGCGTTCCATCGGGTATTCACTAATCACCGCACCCGAGGTGGTGATTTTTTCGGCGAGCCCCTGATTCTCAGGCGGGTACAGTTTCGAGAGTCCGCTGCCGATCACGGCGATGGTGCGGCCTTTGGACGCCAGTGCGCCCATGTGCGCGGCGGTGTCGATGCCACGGGCGAGGCCGCTCACCACGGTGTAGCCTGCGAGTGCGAACTGGTAGCCAAACTTTCGAGCGGTCTCCGTTCCGTAGTGGGTCACGTTGCGCGAGCCGACGATGCCGATGGCGCGGGAATCCTCCACACGCAGGTCGCCCCACACGTAGAAAAGAAAAGGGGCGTTTTCCACGGTTTGCAGCGGTTCCGGGTATTCCGGTGAGCTGCGTGTAATCACCCGTGCGCCGAATTTCTCCATGCGCTTCAACTCGCCCGCGAGATCGACCGTGGATTCCCAGCTCGCGATCGCGGCGGCCGTCTCGCTGCCGACTCCAGTCACGGAGGCGAGCGCAGACCGGCCTGCAGTCAGGACCTGCTGGGGAGTCTCAAAGGTTTCGAGCAAGGCGCGCATCCGCGCCGGGCCGACCCCGGCGACCATGTTGAGGGCAATGCACGCTTCTGTTTCCGTCACGCGGCCCATGGTAGGAATCCAACGGGAACTGTAAAGACGCTGTCATCAGGAAAGCAGGTGAACACAAAATATCCAAGGCCCTGCCAAGTTCAGGGTTTGATCTCACAGGCAATTCACAGTACCTACACCATTATGCGCACGCTCTTTCGCCTTTTCACTGTTGCCGCTATCACTTGTGTGCTGTCCGTTGGAGGGCAGGCCGAGGAGAAGAACGGATTGCTCGTGAGTGTGACCAAAAAAACACTGGAGCGGAATGATGCGAAATCCCCGCTCAGCACGCGTGTGGACAGAACCCAGGGACTCAGCGTCTCCGTAAAGAATACGTCCATTCGGGATTTCCCAGTGGGGGAATTGCAATGGACAATCGTGGTGAAGCGGTATGATGGCTTACTCTACAAGTACACCGGCAAGGAAGTGGTGAAAGCGCTGCGTCCATCCATGAGCACCGAATTGGTCATGGGTGCCGCGCAAACAGGGGGATACCGTTCCGATTACGCAAACTACAAGGACAAGCTGGAGTACGAGGTGATCATCGTGCACGCTGGCAAGGAGACGCTGCGCATGTCGAGCGACCAAAATTTTGCGCTGCTCGCCAAGAGGGCGACGAACATGGATAGACCCGCTGTGGACGAAGACTCGCCGCGGGGAAGGCGGGCTGCGGACCCGCTCACGCCTGGTGAACTGATTCCCGGCAGACCTGCGGTGGATGTGCTTCCCAGACCTATTATCCCTGGGCGTCCTGACATGCCTCCTGTGGTGACCCCAGGTGTAGTGCCTCCTGCCGTCCCTCCCGCTGTAGTGGCTCCCAGGCCTCCGATGCCGCCAGGCCCTGCGGTGCCTCCCGTTCCGGGACAGACGGCGGATGGCAAACCCACCGAGCCCAAGCCAGCCCAACCTGTGGTGGATACGCCGCCAGCCCCGCCCGCGCCCCCAGTCGCGGAGCAGCCTCCAGGCAAGCCATACGATTTCTTCAACCTGGATAAAGGGAAGAAGCCAGGG
>JAYUWZ010001156.1:0-5365 GCA_043753265.1 Verrucomicrobiaceae bacterium | reverse complement strand
CCGGATGCTGCAAATTCCTTGATCAACTGCTCACCCATCTGGGCCGTCGTCGGGTCGACAAGCTGGGAGTTTTTGGAGGATTTTACGAGCACGGTTTGCTGAATCCCCTGCACTGGAGAACCCGTGAGAGCACCTGCATACACGAAGAACAGTCTGTCGGCACCAGAAACGAGGATGTCGCTTTTGTTTACAGCGTTCTCGTTCATATTCAGGGCGGCAGGCATCGGGCCGGTCTGGCCAGTGTAGACGTAATCCAGATCCGCGACGAGTTTGTTGCTGTCCATCGTGAAGCCCCAGGCCTTGAAAAGCCGCTCCAAGTTGGAGGTGCTCGGGCCGGTGGCCCCCGTCATTGCGGCCTGGCGATCCATCGCGGAAACAGGATCCACCATCGCAATCAACTTTCCGCCCCGTAGCACAAACTGGTCGATCGCATACTGCGTTGCGTCGCTGATCCCCTTGGGATGGATCACGAGGAGCACCTTCACATCATCCGGGATGCTCTCCGCGTTGATATCCACCACCTTCACGTTGTACGTGCGTTGGAGGTCGGAATACAAAAACCAGGGTGGCGCGGCACCCTGCCGCTGCCTCATCATCGGGCTCATCTGGCCGGAAAACGGCAGCGGGCTCATGAGACCGATCGTTTGCTTTTGCGGGGCTGCAACACGGGAGATTGCCCGTGAAATCTGGTATTCCAACTGGGGAGCCTCGGCGGGAGAAAGAAAGGGAATGACTTCCTTTTGATCCAGCATGCTGATGCTCATGCCGAAGTAGACGGATTCAAACTGGCTAATCCGCTGACCCTCGACACCATCCAGCTTGGCAGAATCCTCCGCATCCGAATCGGGCTCCGGGTTGAGTATTTGGACTTCAACCAGCCCTTTTGAAACCTGGCTGTACTCACCCAGCAGATCTTCCACGGTCTGCGCGTAGTTTTTAAACGGGATGGGGATGCGGTTGTCGTTCCGGGTGAAGTAAAACCGGATCTGCACCGGCGTATCGAGCTTCGCCAGAATGGCCTTTGTGCCTTTTGAGAGCGTGTAGGCCTGGTCCGCGGTGAGGTCCACCCGGACTTTCGCCCGGCTCGCGATCATGTTGATCGCGATGATTATGCCGAGCATTGCAGCGACGCCGGCGATGGAGAACAGATAGGCTTGAATACCTTTCTTTTTCATCAGTAGGGAAAAATTAAATAGGTTGGATTAGCCCGCGCGGTGGGCGCGGATCACGACGCTGGTGGTGAAAAGGCTGAAGCCGATCACCGACAAAAAGTAGATGAGATCGCGCGAATCGAGCACACCCTTCTGGATGCTTTCGAAGTGGGTCATCACGCTGAACGCGGCAATGCCTTCCAGCAGCCATGGGCTCGCCCAGCTCACGAATAAATCCGTCACGGGCGGATAGCCCGCGAGAATCAGGAACAGAATCACAACGAGCGAGATGATGAAGCTCACCACCTGGTTGCGGGTCATTGCGGAGGTCATTGCGCTGATGGCCACACAGGCGCCCGCCAGCAGCAGGCTGCCCATGTATCCCGCGAAGATCGCCCCATTGTCCGGGCTGCCGAGGTAGTTTACCGTAATAACTATCGGGAAGGTGAGCGCGAGTGAAACCGCGACCACTATCCATGATGCGAGGAACTTGCCCACTATAGCCTGCCACGGTGTGATGGGCATCGTGAGCAAAAGCTCCATGGTCCCCATGCGGCGCTCCTCCGACCACATGCGCATGCCAACGGCTGGCGCGAGGAAGAGATAGAACCACGGGTGAAAAGAAAAGAAGCCCTGCAGGCTCGCTTCGCCGCGCTCAAAGAATTTGCCAACCATGAACGTGAAGAATCCTGACAGGAGCAGGAAAATCACGATGACTACAAACGCCACGGGCGAGGCGAAATAGCCCAGCAGTTCCCGTTTCGCGATGGTGAAAATGTTCCGCATTATTTTGCCTCCTTCTCTTCAGCGGCCCCGGCGGCCTGAGTTGCTTTTTTTGTGTCCGGCAGGGTGATGCTCCGGAACACCTCGTCGAGCCGGCCTTCCTCCACCCGCAGTTCCTGCAAAGGCCAGCGTTCCTGCATGGCGAGTTGCGCGATGGCGTGTGAGAGATCGTCGCCACCCGTGTTCTTGCGCGGGAAAACGCGAATCGTCAGCGGACGCTCGCTAATCAACGTGGCGCGCTCGGCACCGGAGACGTGCTCCAGCTTGGGCAGGATTGCCTGCGCATTGCCATCCACCAGACGAACGGTGACGCAGCCTGCATAATCCGAGCGCTGCTTCAGATCGCGCGGAGTGCCGTTGGCCACGATGCGACCGCGGTCGATAATCACCGCGCGCGAGCACACGGCCTCCACCTCTTCGAGGATGTGGGTGGAAAAAATGATCGCCTTCTTCTCGCCCATGCGCCGGATGAGCGTGCGCACCTCGTTCTTCTGGTTCGGGTCCAGGCCGTCCGTGGGCTCGTCGAGAATGAGCACATCGGGGTCATGGATGATGGACTGCGCGAAACAGGTGCGGTGCCGGTAGCCTTTTGAGAGCGTCTCCACGCTTTGGTGGATGACGTTTTCCAGGAAGCACATCTCGACAGCCCGGCCCACGGCCTTCTTCTTTGCGTCGCCGCGAAGGCCGCGCAACTCAGCCGTGAAGTTGAGGAAGCCGCCCACCGACATATCGGCATAGGATGGCGCGTTCTCAGGCAGGTAACCGATGAGCTGCTTTGCCGGAATGGGATTTTCCAGCATGTCGTGCCCTCCGATGGTGATGTGCCCTTCCGTTGGCGGGATGAATCCCGTGATCATGCGCATGGTCGTGGATTTGCCAGCGCCGTTCGGCCCCAGAAAGCCGAGGACTTCGCCTCGCTCCACAGTGAAGGAAATACCATCCACTGCGGCTTTCGGGCCGAAGTTCTTTTTCAAGTCTCGCACTTGGATCATGTAGAGTAGGATTTAACGCTCTGTTGGAAGCGGGGAACCGAAAGACAATGAGACGTGGTTTTCGTTCAAGAAAATTTTCCGTCCCCCGGCAGGAGGGATGCAATTAGGGCCTGCGCTGACAATTGCCAACTATAGCTGGGGTTATTTTTGGAACGGGTCCAACCAGCCCTGAAAACTTCCGGGCAATAAAAACGGGTATTATAAGGCATGAATGCAACGTTTCGGCTGCGTAGCGCCGCCGCCGGGATTTTTTGTTTTACGAGGGGGAAAAAATTTCGCCCGGATGCGTAACGCCCTTTTTTTCCCATCCAAAACCCGGCCCGGCTTCGTATTGCATATGCCAAAATCCTCACAAGTGTTGAAGCCGATCCAATCCATTTTTCGCCTGTTTCTTCCGGCTTCTCAAAGTAGCTCATCAAACTCACCTGCTAGCGATGTTCACATTGCCGACATCCGGCGACCTCGCTAGTTTTTGCAGCCGATGCCGGAAAGCCAACCGCCTAAAACCAAGCCGCGCAAGAAGCGCAGATGGCTTCGGCGCACCCTGTGGGGCTTCCTCTGGCTCATTGTCATCATTCTCGTTTTTCACCGCCCCATCGTCCATTACGGGGGCCGTTTCGCAGCCATTCAGATTGCGAAGAGCCAGAACATTGCGCTCGACCTGAGGATTGAGGGCAACATCTGGGGAGGCATCCAGATTCACGATATCAAGGCCACCGCAACCGGCCCGGCACCCATCGAAAAACTTACGCTCGATCTGGTGGCGGTGGACTACGATCTGATGAAGCTCATCCGGGGCGATCTCACCGGCCTGAACTCGCTGGAGGTCGGGACTGTGGATGTGGTGGTCACCCCCCAGCCTCCAAAGGAAACGAAACCAGCTGACCCTATCGCGACCACCCTCCGTGCGCTGCTCACAAAGCCCCTGCCCGCTCCGCGCGTCATCATCACCCGTGTGGACGTTCGCGTAAAAGGCAGCCCTTCCGATGTCGTCGTACGGAATTTCCATCTCGCACTTACTCCCGGTTCGCCTGGCAAATTCGGCTGGGATCGTTTGGAGATTCCCGGCATCCCCGTATTCGAGGCCGCGACTGCGGAGACGACCTTCGCCTCCGGTGCGTTGAAGATCGCGGAGAGCAGGCCGGACGGCACTTCCCTCGACCTCCAAATCAAGCCTGCCAGCACGGGGAACGCGGGAACCATCGCCGTGGCGTTTGATGCATTTGGCTTCCACATTTCCGTGAGCGTCGCGCCCGCAGCCACCGGCAATACCATGCAGGCCACGGTGCAACTCGACAGCCTCGATGTGCAACCAGTCGCACGCAAATTTGGCCAGGAGATCCCCGTCGCAGCAAAGGTCGCCAAGCTCGAGGTCACTTTCAATGGCGAGCCGGAAAAGCCAGCAACATGGGCGGTGGAGGTGCAGACCTCGGCGTCCGCATCCGAGCTGCCGGGCGAAGCACAGGTCGAACTTCAGGCTGCCCTCAAGCAAGGCGTGCTGAATATCACGAAACTCGACGTCGCCTCCGCAGGCGCAACCTTCCAGGCGAAAGGCGAGTTGCCGATTCCGCCCTCCCTGCTCGAAGGCACCCCCGCACTGCCGGTGGATGGCAAGCTCACCTTCGACCTTACGGCAAAGGATCTCGCGCAGCTCGGTGCCCAGCTCAAGCTGCCGCTCTCCGGAAGCCTCACTGGCACGGGCGTAGTCACCGTGAAGGATGGCCAGCTCACGCTCGATCTGTCGCTGGATGGCGACGCCCTCTCGCATGCCCCGGCCAGCATCGAAAGGACCGCCGTGAAGATTCACGCGACGCAGGACATGCGCACCATTCAGTCGCTCAAGAGCCTCGCCGCCGAGCTTTCCGTGACTGCCACGAAGCTGGGCACCGAGGCCATCCAGGCAGACAGCCTCGTGGTTACGGCCACCTTGAAGAACCTGCTCGCGGAAGTCCGCGAAGTAAAAGTGCAGCGCGCCCAAAGTGAAGTCACCGCCAAGGCCACGGCCCGTCTGCTGGAAACCGGAAAGCTCGCAGAGCCTCCCACCGCGGAATTCGGCATCCTCATCCCGGCCATCGCCGATTTCAAGCTGGAGGCCAGCGGCCAGCCGGTGACTGGTGCAGTGAGCGGCTTTGGAAAAGTGACGCTGGCCGAGCCCTTTGAGGAATCCCAGGGCAACGTGCGGCTCAAGGCCACGAGCCTCCAGATCGGCGACGCCCCTGTTGGCGAGGTCGAGTTTGAAGCCGATATGGCCAAGGGCGAGGTGAATGCAAAAACCATCTCGGCCCGCCTCGCAGGAAACACCGTTCTTTCCGGCACCAGCCGAGTCGCGCTCGCATCGCCCAACGCCTACACCGTCGACCTTCTCCTCAACGCGCCGGATCTCTCCGCCTTCGAGCCCGTCCTCGCTGCGCTCGGCCAAAAGAAGCCTCTCGGCGGCTC
>JAYUWZ010001155.1:0-5366 GCA_043753265.1 Verrucomicrobiaceae bacterium | reverse complement strand
GTCATAACCATGGGTACTCGCGGCCCCCGCCTGAAAAAACGGCGAGGAGTAAATATCCGAGATTCCCAACTCCCTGAGGTAATCCAATAGCTCTGTTGCTCGCGCAAAGGGAAACTCGTGATGAAATTGAAAACGGTAGGTCGCAGTAGGGATAAAATCCAAATCGGTCACACGACCTAATCGCGCGTCAGGTTCATTTTGGTCGGAGTGTTTGTCTTGAGGACATACATGTAGCGAAACAATACACAACAAAAGGCCAGAAACGCACGCCTACTCTGTAAAGGCATCATGGCACGAAAGGAGCAATAGGGTCTACGCGTATGAAAACGCACTCCAAAGCACGCCATCGCTCCACACTCACCCTCGGTGATTTAATTCTCGCCGTATCCTCGTCCGCAAAGACACGTCGCGAGACCGTGGCCGCACTCACCGACCTGATTAATTCCGGCCGCGTATCGCTGGCCACGCAGCACGCCCGGATTCGTTTCACTTAAACCCATCCGCGGGCAAACCGGATTGCGAACACCCCCTCTGAAACCTCAAGCATATGCCTAAATCAGCCCTCGCATCCAAAACACGCACTTCAACATCACTCGTTCCTCAATCTAAAGCCAGCCGTCCGGCAGCCGAACTGCCCGTTACAGACGGTTCCTTGGATGGAGCTTTGGAACCAGAAGGCGCGGCGGAACCTACCTTCCGTGTTCTGCCTGCTCACGAGGAAATCGCACAGCGAGCCTACGCCATTGCACAAAGTCGCAGTGAATCGGGCCAGCCCGGCGATGACCTGAGCGACTGGCTCCAAGCCGAGCGCGAAATTCTCAAGGAGCGCGTTGATTAATACCATGAAAGCCCAGCTCATCATAGTGTGCCTGGCGTGCACTCCCGCATCGATGGCACGTGTTGATGAGCGCGCCGGACAAGGATTGGAGGAAATGGCAAAACCAAAACCTCCGGCTCCTATCCCGCCCCAACCAGCACCGCCGGCTCCGATTCCGCCCAAGCCAGCACCGCCAGCTCCCATCCCCCCGCAACCGGCACCGCCAAAAAGGCCTGCACCCATCCCGCCGAAGCCAAAACCTCCGGCCCCTCCCAAACCGCCGCTGCCACCTGCTCCAGAGCCATTGCCGCCAGCACCCAATCCCGAGCCCACGCCCCCGAGGCCGCCGAACCCGCCAGGTGACCCCGTAATCCCGCAACCAAATCCTCCCAGCGGAGAGCCAACGACGCCGCCCAAGCCGCTTTGAAACAAGCGATCCTATTGAGCAACGCGCCCATTCTGGTGAAAGTGATCGTCTCACTTGGGGGGCAAGCAAGTTCGGGATGCATTGTCTAACCTTCCCTTACCCCTGTCATCTTGAGAACCATAACAAGGGGCGTGATTGTTTGTGCGCAGATGAACCTGGGCGAGCGATCATCCGAGTCACCGTGGCGCGATGCAGCGGTTGCCCTCCCCCAATCCCTGTCATCTTGATGGAGCTTTAAGCGACTGAAAGATCCCGTGGAATTCAAAAGTGTTGGAAGACACCTCGGCGTAAACGAGTGCCCGCACACTCCGTGGAACCAACCCTTCCCGTCAATTCGAACCCGAACCCAGCGGCAACTCTTTAAACATCCACGCATTCCCAGCGTAAGCCTTGGTCGGATGCACATCCACAAAGAGAGGAAACATGATGGGGGTGCGGTGACGCGCCATCAATTCATCCAAGGCGAGGTGCACGGCCTGCCCCAACTGGGCGCCATCGTTGACTACGACTTCTGTGCTATCGTCGAACCCCGAGGGGTCACTGACGTGGACGGTGTAGGACTTCATACACACCGTATCGGCAAATGTAGAACATTTGGCTGTAGGAGGGAAAGAAACGCAGAAAACATCCGTTTCACTTCGACTTCTGCCCACTTCCCTTCGGTTTCACATTCCGCGTACGCTGAATCCTCCATGTCGTCACCTGCGGTTCTGCGTAAAGATCGGCATCGGGCCACAACCGAAGCGCACCGCGAAACGAGTCCTGATTATCGCGGATTACACACCACGAGGGAATCTCCGTGAGCGCGTTGCTGTTGCCCCCTCCGAGCACGACTTGATCAGGAAAGAAGCATTGTCGAAGCAGCCCGACCGCCTTCCATACTGCCTTCTCCCAGGCCTTCTTGCCCATTTCCTCGCGGCTATCCTTGCCCAGGCGATCCGCAAAACTGATGGATTTCGTGAGCCTCAGATTCCCTGCCTCCATGGGAATCACCACATCGTCCGCAATCAATGTGGTGCCCACACTCGTCCCCAGGCTGAGGAACAGCAACCGGCCGGAATCGTAGTGGGAAAGCGCGTGCATCGCGGCGTCGTTGATGAGGCGCACCGGTCGCTTGAATGCTTTCTCGAAGTCATAGCCCACCCATCCCCCTCCGAGGTTCCCGGGATTTGCAGCCGGTGTCCCATTGGTAACCGGCCCTGGGAAGCCGATGGATACGGCCTCGTAATCCCAGTCCTTCGTCATCGCGAGCACGCACTTCACCATTTGCACCGCACTGAGTCGTTCGCCCGAAGGGATTTTGCGAAAGCCCTCATGCCCCGCGGCCATCAGTTTGATACTGGTGCCGCCCACATCAATCATCAGGACTTTCATGGAAGCTTGAATTCAGGCTTTAGAATCATCTCGATCAGTTCTGTCACTCCCTCTCCGCGCTCGGCAGTGGTCACATACTTCGCCCGCTCCTTCAGCGCTGGCAGTGCATTCGCCACGGCCACGGGGAAGCGGCACATATCCAGCATCGCGTGGTCGTTCTCCGCGTCGCCGACGGCCACCGTGTCAGCCGGCGTTACCTTGAAGTGGGTCAGCGCTGCCTCAAGCCCGCTGGCCTTGTTCACGCTCGGTGGCAAAATCATCACCGCTCCTTTGTTGAAGATGATGTTGTACTCAAGGCCCAGTTCACGAATCACCTCGAGCACAGTGCCCTGGTGGGGCTCCCACGTAGCCACCACCACGTGCCCCACGGAAATAGGCCCCACCCCGCGCGACATCAGCTCATCGACAAAGCGGGACGACGGTTTCTCCGCGAGCAGCGAACTCACCTTGTCTTTCGGTGAATAGAGCAAGGCCCCATTCTCTCCCACGATCGTGTCAAAGTGATCCATGTGCGGAAAAATGCGCGCTAAATCCTCGATCTCCCGCCCCGTCACCATGATGACAATGACGCCTGATTTGCGAAGCCGGTCGAGGGCTGCGAGGGTGCTGTCCGGTACCGCGCCGTTGTGCGCAATCGTGCCGTCAAAATCGGTGGCAAATGCGCGCACCTTGTTGGCGTTGCTGGAGTGGGCCATCGATTTCAGAATGCAAAATTCAGGGATACCGCTCCGAACAGCTGCCCCTCTTCCTGGCCGTCAAACTCCTGAGACCGATAGACGAGAGCGTAGGTTACTTTCGTGTTTCTGTAATTCACCGATGCTCCCGCCGAGATGTCTATGACAAAGGGCTTTCGGTCCACCGAAGGCCCATCGCCAAACGTGTTTCCATCCAGGAAAATATTGTGAGCTACCAATCGCGCATCGACCCGGGCAAAAGCATATGCGCCAAGATCAAAGCGGGCGCGACTCGCCTGCTGCGCCCCCTCTACCGGGGTGGATGTTGTGGAGCCCGGGGCTATTCCCGGGGTGCCAAAATCGTCAGGCAGATTGAAGCCCACGCGAAACTCCCCGCCCACGTTCACATGCGTGGACACATTGCCCAGCGCCACGCCCGCGTGCGGCAGGAGTTCCCAGTTCAGTCCTGCGCGGCGCTCGCGGCTAGGCCAGCGCCAGGTGCGTTCGTAGACCGCGACCACACCGAGTTCGTTGTGCAGTTGGTTGTCCCAGCCGTTCGGCGTGCCGAGGCCACGCGCATCGTGGACAAAGCGTTGGGTCTCCTCGGCAAAAGAACCCGGCCCGACTACTCCGATATTCAGCACCAGCGAATGCCGCACATCGGCATTTTTCCACACAAGGCCTAGTCCCAGATAGAGCCATCCCGCATACGGTCGATCCCCCTCCACTGCATCAAAAGCCTCGGTATTGTCCGGCGTATAAATATTCTGCCCCAGCGAGAAGCTGATGTTCTTTTGGAAATCCTTGTTATTCACAAAAGGCAGCCGATCAAGGATGGGCAAAAGCGGACTCGCATACTGCGTATCCGCAAATTTTTCGAGGTCACCGGAAGCCCAGCTCAGCTTCGTCCCATTGGTGTAATATCGATCGGTGCCCGAAAAGAGATCGTTCTCGAAGTAAACGGTGAATGTTCCGGAGATGTCCGACGCGGGACGTCCGGCATTGGCGAATACAGGGATGAGGGCAAGCAGTGGGATAAGGAGACGTCGCATGGCATGTGTATTCGTGGCATGTCGCGATACCGGACGCCTCGATCTGCATTCCTCAACGTTTTGGTGGCGGTGGCTTGGCAACCTGCGCCGCTTGCTTGATCAACGTTTCCTTCAGCGGGCCGGTGGAGTGATCCGCCTCCTCACTAAGTTCCAGTGCGGCTTGCTGGCCCTTGCTGAGATGGCTGGTCGCATTGGGTGCTGCTGCGGCGGCGCGGGTTTGTGGAACTTTTTGCTTCATACCACTTGTTCGCGCGAGCGTGCGGCCGCGCTCGCACAAAAATCATGCACGCATTCAATACATTTCCCACGATGAGTGGGCGTATGAGAACAACAACCGAAGTAATTCGCTACACTGCTCTGTGCGTCATCGCGCTGTCATTTTCAGCGTGCACCACCGTGGTCGAGGAAAAACCCTCAACGACCTCCACCACCACCACCGAGTCGACAACACTCCGGCACCCGGTCGGAACCGCAACGACTGAAACCACCACCTCGCGTTACTAAACTCGCGAAAACCATCGCAAGCTCAAGGGGGCGGCCTACCGGCCGCCCTCTTTGCTTTCGTATGCAAGGCACGCATTTCAATCTTCATACTCGCCCGAGTTTCCGACACCTCTGTTTCTCCTCCCTAACTCCTGTCATCCTGAGAACCATAACACGGGGCGTGATTGTTTGTGCGGAGATGAACTGGGACGTTCGTCCTTTCAGCGATCATCCGAAGCCACAGTGGCGCGAAGCGCCATTTTAAAAACAGTCATCCCGAGCGAGGAACGAGTCGAGGGACCTCACTTCGTCGCGGTGTGCGCTTGGGTGGAATAACCGTTCAAATTCGCGAAAAAGCAGCTTTTGCTTCATGCTCAACTTCAACAGCTTGCAAAAGGGTTCATTGGCAGGAGCTTTTAGCGAGTGAAGGATCCCGTGGAGTTCAAAATCATAGGGAACACTTTGAATCTCACGGGGTTCTCAATCACGTGCGATGAGAAGTGCGCGCGTAAACAAAACCCACAAAAAAAATCCCCTCC
>JAYUWZ010001154.1:0-5371 GCA_043753265.1 Verrucomicrobiaceae bacterium | reverse complement strand
CACGTGGTCATCCGCGATAATCGGGATGAGACGCTCTTCCTTCGGTTGCTCCAGGGGCAGCGCGCGATACACGTGCTTGCCGATGAGATGCGTGTAGCGCGGGTCCTTGGGATTCACCGCCACCGCCGTATCCGCCGGGATCGTCTCCGGGCGCGTCGTCGCGATGGTCAGGAACGTCCCGGGCTCCTCCGCCACTTCCACGCGGAAGTGGTACATGAAGCCCTTCTGCTCGCGCATATCCACCTCCTCGTCGCTCAGCGCCGTCAGCGAGGCCGGGCACCAGTTCACCATACGCTTGCCGCGGTAAATCAGCCCTTTTTTGTAAAGGTCCACAAACACCCGCGACACGCACGCCGAGTAGTGCTCGTCCATGGTGAACCGTGTCCGCGACCAGTCGCACGAGGCTCCCAGCGCGCGGAGCTGCTTGAGGATGATACCGCCGTATTTGTCCTTCCACTCCCAGATTTTCCCCACCAGCACCTCGCGACCGAGGTCATCGCGATGCTTCATCACGCCATCCTTGCGCAGCGTCTTTTCCACCACGTTTTGCGTGGCGATACCCGCGTGGTCCGTCCCCGGCAGCCACAGCACCTCGTGCCCCGTCATCCGCGCGCGGCGGGCAAGGATGTCCTGAATCGTATTATTGAGCACATGCCCCAGCGTCAGCACGCCCGTCACATTGGGCGGCGGGATGACGATGGAGTATGCCGGCTTGCTCGAATGCGGGTCAGCGCGGAAGCAGCCCTTGCTCTCCCACTCGGCATACCATTTGGCCTCGATGGAGGCGGGCTCGTAAGTTTTCGGAATCTCGGACATCGTCGTGTATAAAAAGGGGCCGGGAACATGCCTTTTTCCCCGCAATGAGCAAGCGGGGAACTGCGCTCATTCGCGCAAAGGTGGCGGGGGTTCAACCTCGCTGGGGCGGGAGAGGGGAGCAAAACAGCGTGTTCACACGCGCGCGAGGTTCCACCCTACGCCCATCTCTCGCAAGATCGAACGATCCCGGTCCATGCACCCTACAAAATCAATGGGCTGGAATAGTAGGTGGGATTGCTGATAGTAAATGGCCACGTATGAAAGTTTTCATCCGCGCTGGCTCGATCGAACCCCTCGAAACCCGTATCGCGCCTGCCACGCTGGATGTGGTCGGGGGATCCCTCACCTACACGGGCGGCGGCGTTGCGGCGAACGATCTGGTCCTGGCGGTGTCTGGCGTCAACTACACGTTTACCGACTCCGCGGAGACGATCACACTTACGGCGGCGGCCATCACTGCGGGGTTCACCGGCAGCGGCACGAATACGGTAACGGGTCCGGATGCCGCGGTGAATTCCATTGCGATTTCCCTCGGCATTGGCTCCGATGATTTCACGGTGAACGGGCTCAATGACCAGTTGGCCGTGGTGGATGGCGCGGGCACGGATACTGTCACCTTCTCCGCCAGTACCACGAGCGTGGGCGGTAATGTTTTGATCAACGCCGAGACGGTGACCATCAACAGCCTCGTGGGCGCTGCGATCCTTACGCTCAATACCAATACCATTTCGGTGAATGGTTCCGTGAGCACCTCGGGAAATTTTGTCGTCCAGCCCCTCACGGCGGGGCGCAGTATCAGCCTCGGCACCGAGAGTGGGAGCGCCATCTCTCTCACGGATTCGGAGTTGGGCCGCATCACCGCACCGCTGCTGCGAATCGGGTCGGCCAACGCCGGCAACATCGAACTCAACGCGGCCCTTACCCCAGGCAATGGTATTTCCAAGCTGAGCCTTATCAGTGGTGGAAGCATCACCGATACTGCAACGGGGAGTATCGACGGAAATATTGAACTGCGGGTCAACGCGGTATCAGGGGTGGTGCTGGACAACGCGGCGAACGATGTGGACCTGCTTGCTGGCACGGTGACCGGAGCGGGCGATTTCACCTTCCTCGACACCAGCTTCCTCCGCATCGGCACCGTGGACGGTGCGACGGGCATTACCGTGAGCAACGGCAATGTGACCATCAGCGCGTCGCAGCTTGCGCTGGATGAACTGATTGCGGCCAATGGCGTGGGGAATGCAGTGGCGGTGACGTCCGTGGGCGGTGTGGTGGATGGGAACGGCGCGGGTGCGAATTTTCTGGCGGCGAGCCTCTCTATTGTCGCGCAAGCCACCATCGGCAGCTCCCCCGACCCGCTGGAAACGAGCGTGGCGAGCGTGGAGGCCCGCACCGCGGCGGGCGGCATTTTTCTCGCAAACACGGGCTCGGTTCTGAATATCGGCGGGGTCAGCCCCAGCATCGATGGGGTTCAAACCACGAGCTCGGGATCGATTGAGATTTCCAACGACGCCTCCATCATCCTCGCTGGCACGGCTGCGGAACGGATTGAAGCCGCCAGCGGGAATGTGGTGGTGACCACGACGGGGGCTACTTCTGACGTTGCCGTGCGCATCAACAGTGCTTTTTCGATCCAGGCCGTGAATTCACTCACTCTCACCGCGGGGCGGGACATCCTGCTGGGGAGCGCCGCCACGGATGCCTTCGGAGGCATTAAAACCAACGGAACCATGACGCTCACTGCGGGGCGGGACATCATCATCGATGAGAACACCGATGTGGAGGTGCTTGGCGTGGGTTCCTTCACTGGTAATGCCGGGAGACATTTTTCGATACTCGCCTCGGACGGAACCACGGGATCATCGATCGTCACAAACAACCGCAACATCAACATTACGACCGGCCCAGGCGGTATCTACACCCAGGGCAGTGGCGGAGTGGTGCTATTCACCGGCGGGGTCGGCAATATCACCATCACTGCCGACCAGATGGTGATCGCAAATGGCATTACCGCCGGTGTCGGCACGGTCAAACTGCAGACCAGAACCCCGGGGATCACGATCGGCCTCGGCAGTGCGGACTCCGTCGGAACGCTGGGGCTCACGGATGTCGAGCTCGACAACATCATTGCTGATGCACTGCAAATCGGCACCGATGAAATTGGGCCGTTGACTGTCAATGCAGTCATCTCGCCGAATGTGCCGCTGCTCATACTTGGAGGGACGAGTATTTCCGGGGCGGGTGCCATCGACACGCCAAACCTGATGATTACCACCGCCGGAAATGTCGATCTGAATGATGCCGTCAGCGACGTGGACTTTTTGGAGGTCTTGATCTCAGGCTCGGATGGGCTTTCGTTCAGTTTCCGGGATACGAATGGATTCGGGCTCGGAATACCCGGAAGTAACCAGCCCATCCTCGCCCCGCCCGCGTCCGTTATCGCATTGGATGCCGGTGGTGTTGCGGTTGAGTTTGGAGACATCACTGTGGTTCTCGATGTCAACGGCTCGACCCCGGGGACAAACCTCTCTCAAATTTCCATCACTGGGACGGTCGAGCTTTCGACTACCAGTCTCGCTTTGAGCAGCAGCGTGACCCTGCCAGCCGACACGGAGTTTATACTCATCAGCAATGACGGGACGGACCCGCTCCTCGGCACGTTTGATAATTTTGCGCAGGGAGCCATCACCTCGCTGGGCGGGCGTACGGGCTTCATCACCTACACGGGAGGGGACGGGAACGATTTGTCATTCATCACCCTGCCGGAACTCACGGTGCAGGTCACCCCTGGCGGAAAGTCTGTCACGTTTCGCGACGTGGACGGCGACCTCGTGACGGTGAAGACCACCAAGGGGGTTTTTGACGGCAGCGAGTTTTCGGGAGTGGAACTGGGGCCGAATGGTGCCGGGCAGTTCCAGAAGCTGACACTCGACGCGGATTTCACAGGCGCGAACATCAACTTTACTGCGGTGCGCACCGCGAACGGGGGCAATGGATTTGTGAACGTGGGATTCCTCAATGCCACGGGCGTGGATCTCGGAGTGGTGAGCATTGCCGGGGATCTGGGCAGGATTACGGCGGGGACGGTGGGCGGGAATGCCAAGGTGCCGGGAGTGAAGTCGCTGACGCTGCAAAGTTTTGGATTTCTGGGGCGAGCGACTCAGGGAGAAGACGCGAGTGGCACCAGTACGATCGAGGGCGCGCTACCCAAGCTCACCGTGCTGGGCGACTACAGGGACATCACGCTGAACATCCTGGGAACGGATGGAAAACTTGGCAGCGTGGTAATCGGTGGAAACATGGTGTCCAATGTAAACACGACGTTTTTCGCAACGGCCGGCATTGGCTCCATCAAGGTGGGTGGCGACCTTCGCACCGTGAGCAGCGGGATGAGCATTACCAGCGGTGGGGCCATAGGGAGCATTGCCATCGGTGGCAGCATTCTGGGCTCGACGAATCTGGGTGTTTCGATTACCGCATTTGGCCAGACTGTGGCGCCGGCCAAGGGGATTGACCTCGCGATCGGAAAGTTTTCCGTGGGTCGCTCGGTGGAGTTTCTCCGCATCCAGGCTGGAGATTTCGGAACGGACAATGCTGACGCAAGCATCGGATCAATCACGGTCGGCGGGAACTGGATTGCCAGCACGGTGCTCGCCGGCACTGCGGGTGGCGGGGATGGTAAGGTGGGAACCAACGATGACTTCAAACTGACAACGGGGGGCGTGCGCGATAATGACAAGATCCTTTCCTCCATCGGGAGCATCACCATCAAGGGCCAGGCGTTGGGAACACCTGGCACCACCACCGACATGTTTGGCATCGTCGCCGAAAAGATCGGGAAGGCCAAGGTGGGCAACCGCGTGTTTGCGTTCAAGGCCACCACACTGGCCAACCCCAATAAGGAGGCATTCTTCGCTGCATCCACGAGCCCCGGTATTGGCGCGGAGACCCCGGCTTTCGACTTCACGATTCGCGAGATCGGCTCAACCACTCCGACCCTTGCGCTCAGTGTGAATCTCGACATTTCCAGCGATGGCAAGACGGCCACCTACACGGATGTGGATGGTGATCTGGTGACGGTGAAGCGCAGCGCGGGGACCTTTCTGCCGGGCGATTTTACCATTGCTCCCAATGCCGTCACGGGAGGCGGGTAGCTTCAGATTCTTGCTCTCACAGCAGCCCCAAACAATGCACTGGTGAGTCTCGCGATCACCGCCAAGCCGGGGCCTGCGGGAGGCAATGGGTTTGTGAACGTGGGGCAGATCGTGGGCGGAAACTTTCCGGTCGGAACGATTACCATCGCGGGTGATATCGGGGCCATAGACGCGGGAACCGTGGTGCCGGGCAAGGCGGGCACGGGAGCGGTGACGGTGCAATCGATGGGCCTTTTTGGAGCCTCCACGGGTGCGGCGAGCCCCTTGGACAGCGTGTTTGTGGGGGGGCTGGGAAAGCTCACGGTGGCGACTGAGTTTCGCACGGCTGGCGTAGACGTGAGCGGAGCCGGCGCGAAGCTGGGGGCGGTTTCCATTGGAGGGAATATGATCGCTGCGAATCC
>JAYUWZ010001153.1:0-2461 GCA_043753265.1 Verrucomicrobiaceae bacterium | reverse complement strand
TTGGAAAGAAACCGTTTTCTCATTCGACATTCCGGTTGTTCCTCAGAAAAAGCAGCATCATTGATTTCTCCTCACCGTGCTCGAACTTACTGATCTTTCCCTATCCCTCGGTCATGGCGAAAACGCCCAGACGCTCCTTCACGAGATTTCGCTGAGGCTGCCGCGCGGCCATTTCGCGGCGATCATCGGTCCCTCGGGCTGTGGCAAGAGCACGCTTCTCAAGGCGATTGCGGGAATCAAGGAGCACACGCTGGGCACCATTTTCTGGGAAGGGCGGGACCTTTCCTCGCAGGGGGACATGGATCCGCACGAAATCGGGTACGTGCCCCAATTCAGCATCGCGCACGATCTGCTCACGGTGGCGGAATCGGTGGAGGGCGCGCTGCGCCTGCGCGTGGTGGAAACGGGGGACGTGGATGAGCGGGTGGACAAGGTGCTCGCCAGCGTGGGCCTTCAGGAAATCGCCGACCGCCGGGTCGGGTTGCTCTCCGGCGGGCAAAAGCGACGGCTCGCCATGGCGATGGAAATGGCGAGCTCGCCGCACCTGCTGCTTTGCGACGAGGTGACCAGCGGCCTGGATCCCAAGAGCGAGGACGAGATTGTCCATCTCATGGATGACCTCGCGGGGAAGGATGAGCGCATCGTGCTTTCCGTGACCCACAGCCTGCAGCACGTGGCGCTGTACGACAGTGTGATCGTGCTCTATCAGGGACGGCTGGCGTATCACGGGTCGCCGGAATTCATCACGCATTACTTTGGCATCAAGCGCGCGGAGGATTTGTATCCCCGGCTTACGGAGCGGAAGGCGGAGGACTGGCATCGTTCCTGGCAGAAGTATCGCGCCTCGTACTACGAGCAGAGTGGGCTGCCTGCCGAGGGCGAGGTGGTGAAAAAGAAGGAGGCCACAGTGGAGGAAAAACCCGTGGAGGAGGCGAAGCCCGAGGTTTCCGAGGAGGATGCGGAAGTCGCCCGCCTGCGCGCCATCGTGGAGGCAAAGGACCAGCCAGTTCCGAAGAAAAAGCCGGGGAAGGAACCCGAGGGCGATTTGCTCCCGCCGCCCACACCCATGCCGGGATTCTTCACCCAGTTTGCCGTGCTGATCTCTCGCCGCTGGAAGTTGTTCGTGCGCGACAAGGGGCAGCTCATTCTGCATGCGGCGCTGCTCTTTGGGTTCCCGTGCCTCGTGGTGATTTTTGCGATGGATGGCCTGCCCGCCGTGCAGCGGCTCGCGAACAGTGGGGGTTCGTTTATTGAGCAAAAACAGCAGGAGGCAAATGCGCTCAAGCAGATCATGGAAACGGGCACGCTGGTGAGCGGGCTGATCATGTTTCAGGTCATCCTGCTTGCGCTCATGGGTTCGAACAATTCCGCACGCGAGATCGCGGCGGAGCGTCCGCTGTTTGAGAAGGAGAAATTCGCGGGGCTGAGTCCGCTCGCATACGTCACCAGCAAGGTCGTGTTTCTCGGCACGCTTGTGCTCGCGCAGAGTGTGTGGATGGCGCTGTTTGTGAACTGGATTGTCGGCTTTCAGGGAAATTTCGCGGAGCAGGTGCTGAGTTTGATTTTGATCAACGGCGCGCTGACCTCTGTCTGCCTCGGCATCTCCGCGTGGATGCGCACGCCTGAGCAATCGTCGCTGCTGAGCATTTATCTCGTGGGCTTCCAACTCCCGCTGAGCGGCGCCGTGCTGGCGCTGCCAAAGGCCATCGCGTGGTTTTCGCAGGTGTTCATTGCGAGCTATTGGGGCTGGAGCGGGTTCATTCGCTCGATGGAAAGCACCGCCCACTATGATGCCGTAAAAAGCGTCACCCAGACCGATCCTGCGGGATCCCTGCTGTGTATGTGGGTGCTCGTGGCGCACGTGGCTGGCGGGCTTTTCCTCGCGTATACGGGGGCGCGGAATTCGCGGTGGGAGTAGAGAGCGGCGGGGTGCGGGGTTGAATGGCACCGCGTCATCTGTCTTGCACGCCGCGCTTCCAGAACACAAACGTACCCCATGAATCGCATCGACCGCCTCACTGGCATGATTTTGCTCCTGCAAAGCCATCGGGTGATCACGGCGGAGGAGATTGCGGGGCACTACGAGATGAGTGTGCGGACGGTCTACCGCGACCTTGCGGCGCTCGGAGAGGCGGGGGTGCCGATCGTGGCGGAGGCAGGCGTGGGCTACAGTCTCATGCGGGGATACCACATGCCGCCGGTGATGTTTACCGAGCAGGAGGCTGCGGCGCTTTTCATGAGCGGCGAGGTCACCGAACAAATCGCGGATGATTCGCTCCGTGGTTCGCTGCGCTCCGCTTTGCTGAAGGTGCTCTCCGTTTTGCCCAAGGAGCGGCATGAGCCTCTCAAGCGCCTCAAGCAAACGGTGGGTGTGTGGATCAGCGGGCCGCGCAAGGAGGACGCTCACCGCGCGCTCATGCCCCTGCAACAGGCGGTGGCCCGGCGGCATTGCGTGCGGCTC
>JAYUWZ010001152.1:0-5383 GCA_043753265.1 Verrucomicrobiaceae bacterium | reverse complement strand
TTACGCAGTACGCCACGAACCGCGTGGCATGGGGAATCATCCTCGTTTCCTTCATGGCGGTGGCCTATATCGCGGAGAATTGGGCGCGCTCCAGTGTGTCGAAGGCGGTGCAATATATGGGGCTGGGTCTGTATGTCGTGGCCGAGGCGATTCTTTTCGTGCCGCTGCTGATGATTGCAAAGACCGTTTCGCCGGACATCATCCCACTCGCGACCATCCTCACCGTGGTGCTCACGGGAGGGCTAACGCTGATCTGTTTCTCAACGAGAAAGAATTTCTCAGGTCTGCGAAATGTGCTCGCGATTGGGTGCTTCCTTTCGCTGGGTCTGATTTTTGGCAGCCTCATTTTCGGCTTCGGTCTGGGGCTGCTATTTTCGGCTGCGATGATCGTGCTGGCGTCCATTGCAATTCTCTACAGCACGTCAAACGTCATCCACGAGTACGACACACGGCAGCATGTGGCGGCGTCGCTGGCGCTGTTTGCCTCGGTGGCGCTTCTCTTCTGGTATATCGTGCGGCTGCTCATCCAGCTCTACGCGACTGCCCAAGGAAAGGACTAGCAAGCCATGGAATCGTCTTTTCTATTTCAGTCCTTCACCACGTTTGTGACCGAGGCCGTGCGGCTGCTGGGGCTGTCGCAGATTCTCCTCGCCCTGGCGGCGCTGTGCGCCATCGGTGGGGTGGCGGTGTGGGTTGTGTCGCTGGTGCTTTGCCGCAAGGGCGGGAACGTCATGCCGTCCATCACCTCCTCGCTGATGCTCGCCCTGGTCTCGGCGATGATCGGCGCGGTTTATCTCATTCAGTTGCTCAAGAGCATGATGAACCCCGAGGATGCCACGCCGTCCGCACTGCTCTATGCGTGCACCGCAATCGGGGTGGTGCTGGTCTTTATCGCCGTGCAGGGCGGCTTTGCCACTCCGGCTTGGAAATCAATCATCCTGGCCATGGTGCTCGTTGGGAGTGTGGCCGGGGCAGGCAGGGCGGCTGCGAGCTTTGCGTTCACGGGGAAGCCGGAGCAATTGAATCTGCTCGCAAACCAGGTCACCGGACGCACCAGCGAAGGACCCTGGCTGGTGGAATCCGCGGAGGCCACCCAGCGCATCAAGGTTGCTAGGGCGCCAATGGAGAAATCACGAATCGAAGCGCGGCAGGGGGAATTACTGAAGACGTATCAGCAGTTGGTGGCGATGAAAGCGCAACTGAACGTGAACGACGCGGCTGCGGTGGATCGGTTCAACAAATTCGCAGCTGTCTACTCGGGCGAGACGCAGGCGCTGAAGGTGAAACTGGCGGAGATTCAGGCGATTCTGGATGAAGAGGCCCGCAAGGAACAGAAAGCGTTCGATGAGGAGGACGGGAAATCGGAGTGATGGAGGATTTCGAGTGCTGAAGTCACTCCACGATTTGCATGAGCAAAGAAAGGAAGAGACAGGGGGCAACGTATAACGCCTATCTCCACCTTTCATGTTTAAGAATGTAACCATCGCCCTGAGCCGGGCCATCTGGCTGTTTGCATTCAGTCTCCTGGTAGCAATCGCGCTGTATCCGGTCAGCAACCGCACGACACGCATGGGTGCCTTGGCTCTGTTTCTCATCGTGTGGATTGGGCTGATTGCTTTTACGTGGCGGTGGAAGGGCGTTCGCTTTGCGCTGCTGGGGATTACAGCGCTGGTCGGAGGATTTCTGGTGTTGCCGGGGCGTGCGAGCCCTGGAGCGGCAGTGCTCCGGCAGGAATATGCGGAGGGGATGCGGCGCTACGATGGCGTGACCTATTACTGGGGAGGCGAAAACTGGCGCGGGATCGACTGCTCGGGGCTCATTCGACGCGGACTGATTGATTCGCTCTTTTGGCGCGGGATGCGAACTTTCGATGCCGGAATGGTGAGGCGCTCCCTCTCGCTGTGGTGGAACGACACGACGGCGAAGACCCTGGGTGAGGCACCGGCGGGACTGACAACGCATGTGCTCGAAACGGAAAGCCTCAACGCTCTGGACCACTCGAAGATACTTCCGGGTGACATGGCGGTGACGCGGAACGGCATCCACATTCTCGCTTACCTTGGCGACAAAAAGTGGATTGAGGCAGACCCGGCGGTGGGCAGCGTGATCACGGTGGGCGTGCCTTCGAAGGATGTATCGTGGTTTAATATCCCGATGAAGGTTGTGCGGTGGGATCTTTTGAGGGAATGAGTGCGCAGATGGAAACGGCAAAACCCCCGCTAGCGAACAGCACCACACAGGTCTCCTTCCCGGGAGATATAGCCAGAAGGATTAGCCGCCCCCCACAAGCGAACCAAATGACGCCTAACGCTGATCGACCGATTGCCGACTGCCACTGACCAATCTATAAACGAGTAGTTGACTATGAAACACGTCCTCCCACTCCTCACCGCCCTCTTCTTTTTCGCTCCGTTCCCTGCGGGTCGCGCTGCCGAGACGCTGCTCGTGGATCGAGGCGCGCCGCGTGCGCAAATCGTGATTGCGGCGGAGAATCGCCCGAGGATGGCGACGCTCGCGGCTCTCGAATTGCAGCACCACATCCAGACGATGAGCGGGGCGCGTCTGCCGATCGTGACGAGTCCGGATGCGAGCCTGCCGGTCACGATTTATGTCGGGAAAAGTCCGGCGACGGAGAAGCTGGGGGTGACCGACAAGGACCTCAAATACGGTGCATTCCGGATGATTTCCGGTCCGGACTGGCTGGTGCTGCTGGGGAATGACTTCGACTTCACTCCGCCCGCGTATCTGGCCAGAAAGCGGAGCGACAAGACGGCCGAGTTGGCTTGGAAAAAGGCGGTTGCAAACAAGACCGGGATGGAATGGGGTTTTCCGTTTCAGTCAGGTGTCGAAAGCCAGTGGATTCCCAAGCAGTTCGATGCGCTGCTGGCGGCGAACTATGGGAAGGGTGCGGCAGAGCTTTGGCTCACCGGCGGAAACACGACCCGTGGATTCGAATACCAGGATGAAAATGGATCGCTCAACGCGGTGTGTGAGTTCCTGCGCGGCTTGGGTGTCCGGTGGTTTATGCCAGGCAAGCTGGGCGAGGTCGTGCCGGAACGGAAATCGATCGGGCTGACCGCTGTGAACAAGACTGTGGTACCCGACACGCACTTCCGCTCGTGGATGTGGAATAACTACTCAAGCTTTTCCTTCGACGATGTCCTCTGGGCGCGGCGGATCGGGATGAACTCACCCTATCAGAAGATCGGCTTCGCCGGTGGTGCTCACGGCCTGACGCATGTCCACAGCGGCGAGGCGATGAAGAAGGCGCATCCCGAATACTACGCGCTCCTCGGTGGCAAACGCGACATCGAGCATCGCGGGCACGGCACGCCGTGCTTTACTTCGGAGGGGCTGATTCAGGAGACCGTGAATTTTTGCCGGTTCATGTTCGACGTCTATGGGATGCCTGCCGTGGACCTTTGGCCGGGAGACGGCCTCTCTCACTGCGGTTGTGAAGGGTGCAAGGCGAAGTCCACTGCCGATCTCGTGTGGGGCTTCACCGAGCGCGTAGGCCGCGAGCTTTACAAGACTCATCCGGACAAGCTCATCACCAGCGGAGCCTACACTTCCTACAATGATACATCGGACAAAGTCGGGAAGTTCACTCCCAACGTGGCGATCAAAATCTCCAACTCAGGCCGCCCGAAAATGAACGACCCCGAGCACTGGGCCGACTACACTCGCCGTATGGAGCGATGGAAAGCGAAGGTGGCACCGGGGAACCTCCTTCGCTTCGAGAACAACCTCTATCACCTCTGGGGCAAAGAGGATGGTGTCCGTGGCGCGGCGATTTCGTATCCGGTCATCCACCCGCGGGCGATGGCCAAAGACCTCCAGTATCTCAAAGGGGTCGCGCTCGGAGGCAACGGGGAGGTCAGCCAGTATCGGGCAAAATGGCAGGCGATGGGGTTGGAGCACATCACCCTCTACGTGCAGGCCCGTTTTTTCTGGGATGCGGGCCAGGATGTGGACCAGGTGCTGGATGAATACTGCGCGCTCTTTTACGGCCCGGCCGCGAAGGCGATGAAAGAGGCGATTGACTTCGCCGAGGCCAACCTGGCCTACAAGGATGTAAGCCGCGGCCGCGGCAAAGGAAACCCGATGAACGTCTCGCTGAACACCGCGCTCAAGTTCAGGGACTTGCTCGATAGCGCCAAAGCAGCGGCGGGTGACAGTATCTACGGGCAGCGCGTCGAGGCCGTCATTTCGGAGCTTCAGCCGAGGGCGGATGTGATCGCCAAATACAAGGCGATGGATACCGAACTCGCCGAGGCGCGCACCAAAGCCCCGGTGGCAGTCGGAACCACAGGCGTCGATCTCGCGCAGGCGACCACCTTCAAGCTGAAAGCCAATCGCGGTGGAAAAGAAGCCGTCCCGGCAACTACCTTCCAAGTGGGTTGGGACAAGGACGCCCTACTGCTCGACATCCGCTGCCAGGAACCGGACATCAAAAAACTCGTGGCCGCTGCCGACGTGGTCGGCGGTGACTATGTGGCGGTTTCCTTGGAAACTCCGAACCACACTTACTACCATCTGGAGATCAATCCGGACGGACAGCTCGTGGAGGGATATCCATCGGGAAACTGGAAATCGCTCGCCGAGATCACGACGGAAAAGGGCGCAGACTTCTGGCGTGTGAGATTGCGCATCCCCGTCGTCGGCGAAGCTGAAGCGCAGTCCGACCCGAGGCACCGCGTAGCCGGAGCCAAGCCCACCGCGGCAGCCCCATGGTTCTTCAACGTGGGCCGACTGCGCATGGCCGGCCTTGAGAAACCGGAACAACACGCCTTCTCCCCGACCGGCGGCTCCTGGCACCTCCCCGCGAAGTTTGGGAAGCTCGTGATGGAGTGAGCCTGCAATGGCATTCTCGAAAAAAACCGGCCATGAAAACTCGCGCCTCCATCTTCCTCGCACTTCTGTTCACAGCCCGCACCCACGCCGCCGAATTGCCCGATCTGGCCTTGCAACCGCTTCCAGTTTACAACACTGGCGGGTGGTTTGATTTTTTCCCGAGGATGGAGCGTTGAAGTGAAACGGAGCCTGTCTAAGTTTGCCGTTCCTGAGTCCTTGTCTCCACGCAGATGAAACGGTCCACCCTGATACTCGCTCTAGCAGCCAGCCTCGCCCATGCGCGGGAGGTGGATTTTGCCCGGGAGGTGCTGCCGATTTTGAGCGACGCGTGCTACCACTGCCATGGGCCGGATGAGAAGCATCGCGAGGCGAAGCTGCGGCTGGATACCAAGGAGGGGGTGTATCGCTCGATGGATGGCATCACGGTGGTGGTGCCGGGGAATGTGAAGGACAGCGAGCTCGTTGCCCGCATCACCACGAGCGATGAGGACGATGTGATGCCGCCGAAAAAGTCGGTGCGACAGCTTAG
>JAYUWZ010001151.1:0-2465 GCA_043753265.1 Verrucomicrobiaceae bacterium | reverse complement strand
GGTCGATTTTTGAGCAAATTCGGGTCATTTGGAGGGATACTGCTTTCGGGATCGTCATCGGGAAAACCCACGAAACCTCCCAGGGGAAAGGCGCGGAGCAGAATCCCCCGCAGGGATCGGCGGGGATGTAGCCTAGTTCGCGCACTCGTATTCGCGCTGCGCGGCGTCCATCACGCGAATCAGCGTCACCGGGCAGGTGGCGTGGCGCACGACGTATTCCGCCACGCTGCCGAGTTGCATGTACTTCATGCCTGTGTAGCCGTGCGTTGCCATCACGATCGCGTCGCCTCCGATGTCTTTCGTGGCGGCCACTATTTCCTCCGGCGCGCGACCGATTCTGACCACGGGCTCGCGGGTGAGTTCGCAATCCGGTGCCCAGTCTTTGAGTTCCTCGGCGAGGTGCTGGGTGCTTGGGGTGAAGTCGCTCTCCTGCAGAGGGGACATCCATTCGCCCTGGTAGGGTAGCTGCTCCATCACATGCAGGAGCGTCACCTTAGCGCCCGTCTGCGCGGCGAGCTTCAGCGCGTAGGCCAGGGCGGTGCGGCTGTGGCTGGAAAAGTCGATCGGAACCACGATGTGGTTGATGGCGCGTGACTCGGTGTCCCTTATCGGCGCGCCGGGTGTGAGTCGGGCCAGCTCTCCAGTCTGAAAGACGGGGGAGGTGGTCCTTGCTTGGGAGAGTACCGTCTTCATGGCAACACGAGACGCCCGTCTCCCAAGTCCCGCAAGCCTGAAATTGCCGGGAACTCACCCAAAATTGGCGTGCTGATTTCTACTGATTGAACTGCACCCAATCGAGACTCATCAGGCCGCCTTTGCCTGGATTTACGAAGACGATGCTTACGTCTCCGGTGTTGGCTGGGACGTTGGTGAGGGGCACGGTGGCCTCCTGCCATTTGTCCCATCCACCTGTCACAGGCGCGTCGGCGGAGGCCAGCAGGGGGCCGGTCGGGCTGCCTGCGTGGAGTTCCACCTTGCCGCCCACACCGCCGCTCGACCAGCGGATGGTGACCGTCTTGCTATCGGCGAGATTGAGGCCGGGGATGGTTGCGCTGTGGCCATCGTTGATTGCGCCCAGTCCGTTCTTTCCGCTGGCGTTGCCAAGGCTGAGCACCTTTGGGCCCTTGTCCAAATCGCGTGAGGCGCTCTCCGCTTCAATGCGGCGGTGGCGCAGGGACACCTGGGCCTTGCCGCTGAGCTGGCCCGCGGGCGCGCGGCCAGCATCGGTGTAGACTGCCTCCAGTGTGAAAAAGCCCGGCTTGTCTGTCTTGGGTGCGGTGATTTCGCCCGTGAGCCCGCGTGTGAGCAGGGGGCCGCCCTTGCCTTTTTCGAGGCCGAATACCCAGCGGAGCATGATGGCTACTTCATCTGTTGTGTGCTGCGGATGCGGGAGCATGGGGATGGGCCCCCACACGCCGGTGCTGCCTTCGCGCACGCGCTTGATGGCTGCCTCCAGCGCTCCGGATTGGCCGCGGTATTTTTCGGCGATTTCCATGAGCGAGGGACCGATGATCTTGGTCTCCGCAGCGTGGCAATTGAAGCAATCGCTTTGCTTCATGAGCGAAAGGCCCGGCTCCACGGCTTCCTCCTTGCCATCGGCGCGGCGGAAGGCGCTGCTCACCAGCGTACGCATGCTGAATTCATCGGCCTTTTCGGCAGAGCCGCCATCCTCGGGGTCGGCCACCCTCACCTTGTACCCGATGGGTTTTCCAGGCGTGAAAAAGTCGCCCTCGCGCGGCAGCTCAAAGGTCACTGCGGGGACGGTATTACCCACGACCACCGGCACGCTCGCGGTGCCGGTAGCGCCCTTGGTGTCGGATACGCGCAATTCCACCGTGTAGTTGCCCGGTTCGGCGAGCGTCACCTTCGCGGTGGCGCTGCTTGCCAGCGGCTTTCCGGCGGGCTGCAGCACCCACTCGTATTTCAGTGCGTCACCTTCGAGATCGCGCGACCCTTCCGCGCTCAGCGCGATGGTCAGCGGCTCGCGTCCGCTCAGTGGTGCCACGGTCGCCTTGGCGATGGGCGCAAGGTTGCCGCGCACGTAGGAGATTTTCAAAAGCTGTGAGTCGGCGTTCGCGCCCCAAGTCTCGCCGTAGTCGAGCACGTAGAGGCAGCCATCCTTTCCGAACTCCGCATCCACGGGGCGCTTTACCAGCGTGGCCCCGGCGGCAATGAGGGGTTTTGCTTTTTCGATGGCCTCGGACTTGTTCGCCACCGCGACCGCATTGGTGAAAGGTTCGATGCCCTTGAGATTTGAGTCGGCGTCCATGCGCGCCCATTTCATGAAGCCGCGCTCCCAATCCCAGAAAAGCAGGCACTGGTTGAAGTGCGCGGGGAAGCCATCCGTCTTCTCCACGTCCGGCGCGCTGTAGTAGACAGGGCCCGCGCAAGCGGTGCGCCCGCCCGCGTTGGGGATTTCGGGGAAGGTTTTCGATTCGCCGTAGGGCCAGTAGATGAAAGCAGGG
>JAYUWZ010001150.1:0-2466 GCA_043753265.1 Verrucomicrobiaceae bacterium | reverse complement strand
TTTAGGAACGTCCAACGCCCAACGTCCAACGCCCAACGCTGAACGTCCAATGGCGCAAGCGATGCTCGTTGGATCGGTGGGTTCTTTTACCCTTACCTTACGATGTCATGTATGGAGCTTTGAGCGACTCGAGGATCCCCTGAAACTTCGCGGGGGCTTCCAATGCTTGTGAATTCCACGGGATCTTTCAGTCGCTAAAAGCTTCTTCAAGATGACACGAATTAGGGGAGGATAAACACAGGGGGCAGCGAGGCGGACATTGCTCATGGCAAGGCGATCGGTCACATAGGTCGCATGCAGAAACGTCATTTCGCAAGCGACAACTATGCTGGTTCCACACCGGAGGCCTGGGCGGCGCTGGATGAGGCGCGGCATGGACACGCCCGGGCGTACGGGGATGACGAGTGGACGGATCGCGCTTCCAACATGCTCCGCGACCTTTTCGAGACGGAGTGCGACGTGTTCTTTGTATTCAACGGCACCGCGGCCAACTCCCTGGCGCTCGCCTCGTGCTGCCGCAGCTACCATAGCATCCTGTGCCACGAACTGGCGCACGTGGAGACGGATGAGTGCGGTGCGCCGGAGTTTTTCAGCAATGGCACGAAGATGCTGCTCATTCCCGGGGAGCATGGAAAGATCGACCCTGCGGCAATCGAGCGCACGGTGAAGAAACGCTCGGACCTGCATTTTCCAAAGCCGCGTGCCGTTTCACTGACCAATGCAACGGAAGTCGGGACGGTCTACACCCCGGGCGAAATCAAATCCATCTGGGCCAAGACGAAGTCGCTGGGCCTGAAGCTGCACATGGATGGCGCGCGCTTCGTAAATGCGGTCGCGAGCCTGGGCTGCTCGCCGAAGGAGATCACCTGGCAGGCGGGTGTGGACGTGCTGTGCTTTGGCGGGACCAAGCAGGGCATGGCCGTGGGTGAGGCAGTGGTGTTTTTCGACCGCGAGATGGCCGAGGAATTTGAGTGGCGCTGCAAGCAGGCCGGGCAGCTTTCGAGCAAGATGCGTTTTCTCAGCGCGAGCTGGGTGGGCATGCTGCGCGATGGCGCGTGGCTGAAGCATGCCACGCACGCGAATGCGATGGCGGCAAGGCTGGAGGCCGCGGTGCGCGATCTGCCGGGTGTGAAGATGCTCTTTCCGCGACAGGCCAACGCGGTGTTTGCCGAGGTGCCGCTGCCGGCAATCGAAAAGCTCCATGCGAAAGGCTGGCTTTTCTACACGTTCATCGGCGCGGGCGGATGCCGCTTTATGTGCTCGTGGGACACGCAGCCCGAGGACGTGGACGCGCTCGTGGCGGACATGCGGGCGGCGGTGGGGGCGGAATGACGAAGCTTGAGTGAAGCGGCGCGCTTAAAAACTCTCACGAGCGTCCTTGCCAACCACGAGCAGCCCTTACACCCGGGCATTACTGCTTCTCGGGAAACTTGAATCCGAGATAAGCCCCTCCCGAGAGACCCATGAGGCCGAGCAGCGTGTCCGAGAGTGGGGGAAAATTCACCGTGTGGTAGAGAGCCTCGCCAAAGATCACGACGACAATGAGTGTCCAGACGAGCATCTGAATCCGGTGCAGGCTGATGGCCTTGCCGTCGTGAAGCAAATCCTTGAAAAAATTGGCCGATGCGCAGACGAAGGCCTGCGTTTCGAGATCGTTCTTTTTAGCCGTCAAAACGCCTAGTCGGGTTGCTTCCTCGGTCGTCAACACAATGGCCCCGTTCTTTTTGGCAATCAGTGCAACCAGTTCACTCAATTGCGCCTGCGCCTCGTCGCGCTTCGATGAGCTCATCACGGTTGCAGCAAAGCCGGTCGCGGCACTGATCCCCATTAACCCGAGTGTCGTTGCCGGGATGTCGATGTCGGCCCCGCGATTTGCCAGGCAGATATAGATGAAGCCATGAGTGACCACGAAGAACCACAAGGCCATTTGCAGCTTGGAGAGGCTGAAGGTGGTTCGCGTGTCAGCAGCGAGCCCTGGCTTGAGAGGACCGGTATCGCGAATGAGGTTGGTTCGCCAAGCTGCGAAGATGAGCAGGATGGCCGAGACCCCCAAGCCAATCCAATATCCCGTCTCCGATCGTTCGCTAAGGATATCGATGTTCGCCTTGGTGCCAGAGACGAAGGCTCCGCTTTCGGGACCGACACTAATGTGGACCTGGCGTTTCTCCCCACCCGCCATTTGCCGGGTGATTAACGTGGCCCACACTTTCTTGTTCGCCTCATTGGTTGGAAGCCGATTCAACCAGAAGTGGACATCACTCGCGGTTTTATCCTTCGCATTGGGTTGGACAACTGACGGAGTCACCTGCGGGATGAATGCGCCGTCAACCCATATGCGAAGATCCTCCACCTTGCGTGGCTGGGCCGGCTTGGCGGGGTCGGCGGGTCGGTTTTCCAACCAGGGCTGCAGACGGTCCACGGTGAGGACAATCTCCGTCCCGATTTTGATGACCTTGCCGGTGTTGT
>JAYUWZ010001149.1:0-5387 GCA_043753265.1 Verrucomicrobiaceae bacterium | reverse complement strand
TCCCTTCGCCCTCCAGGTCTGCCACCTGTCCGCCCACCAGCCATCGGCTGCCCGCTGCGTGCGCCAAATCCGCAATCTGCACCGCTGTGCTGTGGCGTGGCGCGGGCTTGGCCGATGCTAGAATCTCAAACGCCACCGTCAGCAATGCATCCCCCGCGAGCACCGCGATCCCTTCGCCGAAAACCTTGTGACTCGTGGGCCGGCCCCTGCGCAGATCGTCGTCATCCATGCAAGGCAGGTCGTCATGGATGAGCGAATAAGTGTGGATGCACTCCACAGCACAGGCCGCCGGTGTGGCCGCTTCCACACTGCCTCCACAAGCCTCGGCCGCCGCGAGCGTTAGCACCGGACGCAGCCGCTTGCCGCCGGCAAAGAGCGAATAGCGCATCGCCTTGTGAATGGTCGCGGGCTTCGCCGTTTCCTTGGGAAGAAAACGATCCAGCGCGCGATCCACGAGCGCTGTCCGGGAGGTAAGATACTTTGCCAAATCCATCCGCGGAATAGCCGTCAAAAATCGCAAAGTGAAAAGCGCGAAGTGAGGGTTTGCCTCGCTATTCTGCGTACCGCTGCGCCACCGGCATCTTCCGCCCCACGCCAAAGGCCTTGCTCGTGACCTTCAATCCCGGCACCGCCTGCGCCCGCTTGTATTCATTCTGTGCAACTTTGCGCACCACCCAGCGAACGGTCTCCGGCTCAAATCCACGCGCGATGATTTCCTCGATGCTCAGATGATCCTCCACGAGCAATTCCAGGATGGGATCCAGAATTTCGTAGGGCGGCAGCGTGTCCTGGTCACGCTGGTTGGGCCGCAACTCCGCGCTCGGCGGCTTGTCGATGGTCGACCACGGAATGATCTCTTTCGAGCGGTTAATCCAGCGCGAAAGCCGGTAAATCATCGTCTTCGGCACATCGCTAATCACCGCCAGGCCGCCGCACATGTCACCATAGAGCGTGCAGTAGCCCACCGCGAGCTCGCTCTTGTTGCCGGTGGTCAGCAGGATGTGGCCAAACTTGTTGCTCAGCGCCATCAACGTCATCCCGCGCAGGCGCGGCTGCATGTTTTCCTCGGTCACATCTTCCGCACGACCCTCGAAATGCGGCGCCATCATCTCTCGGAATACAGTAAACGGTTTTTCGATGGGAATCGTGAGGCACTTGATTCCGAGCGCCTCTGCGAGCTGCACCGAGTCGCCCACACTCCCCTCGCTGGAGTAGCGCGTGGGCATGGTCACTCCCACCACGTTTTCCGGACCCAGCGCCTCCGCGCCAATCACCGCTGTAATCGCGGAATCGATGCCTCCGCTCAATCCGAGCACCGCCGATTTGAACCCGCACTTGCGCAGGTAGTCCCGCGTGCCGAGCACGAGAGCATCAAAGAGATCCGCTTCCTCCTCGCGGAATACAGGCTCCTTGCGTTGGGCGGGGGAGGGCGCGATTTCCACCACGTCCGTCTGCACCAGAAATCCATCGAACTGAGCAACGCACTCGCCATTGGAATCGATGGCAACCGAGTTGCCGTCAAAGACCAGCTCGTCATTAGCTCCAATCGAATTGCAGTAGGCAATCGCAACACCGTGCTGCTTCGCGCGATTGCCCAGCATTTCAAAGCGTCTCCGCGGCTTGCCCACTTCAAAGGGCGAGGCGCTGATATTTAAAATCACCTTCGCTCCCTGCGCAGCAAGCTCCGCGAGCGGGTCGCGATCATACAATGCACGCGGGAGATACTCGTGGCTCCAGATGTCCTCGCAAATCGTCACGCCGCACGAGATGCCCGCAATTTCAATCGGCGCGCTCGATTCCGAGGGCTCGAAATAGCGGTGCTCGTCAAACACATCGTAGGTCGGCAGCAGCGTTTTGAAGATCTTGCGAATCGCCTGCCCGCGCTGCAGCACCGCCGCCGCATTGCGAAAGGGCCGCCCGCGTCCCTCATTGATATCCACATAGCCCACGACGAGCGGCACCTCCCCCACCTGTGCATGCAGCGCATCGAGCGCCGCGAGGTTGCGTGGGACAAACTGCGTCTTGAAAAGCAGGTCCTGTGGCGGATACCCCGGCAGAGCCAGCTCCGGCGCAAGCACCACCTCCGCCCCGCCCACCACCAGCGAATGGTAAGCCGCGAGAATCTTTTCGGAGTTGCCGGCAAAGTCGCCGACCGTGGGATTGATTTGTGCAAAACCGATGCGCATCACCCAAACGTTACGGCACACGCCCGCTCCATGGCGACGAGTTTTGCCATTGGAAGAACCCGAGAGTCCCCGGTGATCTCACATTTCTCCCCGAATTATTCAGAAACCTCTTGCAGTGTGGCCGCACTCTGCTAAACATCACGTCCCATTTTCTCCGCGCTCTGGCTTCGTGCCATCCGCGGCTCCGGCAATCGGAGGGGTGCCCAAGCGGGTGCCACTCCAAGTGCCAGGATCCACGGTTGGAGTGTCGCCGGAGCATACGAGGAGGTGGGAAACAGAAAAAGATGCGGATACGAAAATAGTGCTTGCCGAATGGCTCGCAATAAATAGTCTCCGCGCCCCTTTCCGACGCAGGTGGCTCACTCCATACCACGTCGGATGTTGTCCGAAACGCAAAGCGGTCTTGAGCGAGTTGCTCAAAACAAAAAACCGCGAAGCAAGAGGATGGCGAAGGCCCGGTAGTCCGGGAGCCAATGGAGTGACTCGCAAAACCAATTTTCTAACAGATGCCTACGATCAACCAGCTAGTCCGCAAGGGACGCACAAAGGTGAACTACAAGAGCAAATCTCCTGCTCTGAAGAACTGCCCTTTCCGTCGTGGCGTCTGCCTGCAGGTAATGACCCGCACGCCCAAGAAGCCCAACTCGGCACTCCGTAAGGTTGCCAAGGTGCGCCTCACGAATGGCATCGAAGTCATCGCCTACATTCCGGGCGAAGGTCACAACCTCCAAGAACACAGCATTGTGCTGGTCCGCGGCGGTCGTGTGAAGGATCTTCCCGGCGTTCGCTACCATATCGTCCGTGGCACACTCGACTCCCTCGGAGTTGAGGGCCGCCGCCGCAGCCGTTCGAAATACGGTGCCAAGCGTCCGAAGCCCGGAGCTCCTGCCGACGCCGGCAAGAAGAAGAAGTAAATCCAATTTTAACCACTTAGACACCACCGCTCATGTCTCGTCGCCGCCGTGTTATCCACAAGGAAGAGAAATCAGACTCCCGCTTCGGAAGTCCAGTAGTCGCTCGCCTCATTGGCACCATCATGAAGAGTGGTCAGCGCCAGCTCGCAGAGCGCGTCGCCTACGCCGCCATTGAAGAGAGCCGCCAGGGCAGCGAAGCGGTCGACCCGCTCGAGACCCTCAATAAAGCGGTGGAGAATGTCCGTCCTCGCCTGGAAACCAAAAGCCGCCGCGTCGGTGGTGCTACCTACCAGGTGCCCATGGAAGTCGCCCCAGCCCGCGGCCACGCACTGGCCCTCCGCTGGATCGTTACTTTCGCCCAGAAACGCAAAGGCAGCTTCCGCAAGGCACTCGCCAGCGAGCTCAAGGAAGCCGCACTGGGGCAGGGGAACGCTGTGAAGAAGCGCGACGACACCCACAAGATGGCCAAGGCCAACCGCGCCTTCGCCCACTTCCGCTTCTAGTCTAGTCTCACACCACACCACACTAGAACTCTTTATCCCCTCCCGGGAACGACCTTCGATGTCCACCAATCTAAACAGCCCGAATCGAGCATATCCGCTGGAAAAAACGCGGAATATCGGTATTGCCGCGCACATTGATGCGGGCAAGACGACTCTGACTGAGCGAATCCTGTTCTACACGGGAATGATTCACAAGATCGGCGAAGTGCATGAAGGCACGACCGTGACGGACTGGATGGAGCAGGAGCGCGAGCGTGGTATCACGATTACCTCCGCCGCGACGACCTGCTTCTGGCAGCAGATCAACCAAGAAGGCGTGGTCAAGCTTTTCAGTGGTCAGAAGATGCGGGTGAACATTATCGACACCCCCGGCCACGTGGATTTCACGGCCGAGGTAGAGCGCTCGCTCCGCGTGCTCGATGGCGCGGTCGCAGTGTTCTGCGGCGTCGCCGGCGTGCAGCCTCAATCCGAGACCGTATGGCGCCAGGCCACCAAGTATGGTGTGCCGCGTATCGCTTTCGTGAACAAGATGGACCGCACCGGTGCCAACTTCGCGAACGCCATCAACGATATGCGCACCAAGCTCAAGGCGAATGCCTGGCCGGTGCTCATTCCTATTGGTGCCGAGGATTACCTCAAGGGCCAATACGACGTTATCAATCGCAAGGCAGTCGTTTACTCCGACAGCGACGCGATGGGCTCAGTTTACAAGGTTGAGGAACTCGACGAAGCCGGCAAGGCCATCGTGGAGACTGCCCGTGAAGAACTCATCGCCGCGCTGTGCGACATCGATGACGAACTCGGTACCTGCTACCTTGAGGAAAAGCCCATCTCCTCCGAGATGATTAAAGCCGCGATTCGCCGCCAGACCATCGCCAACCGATTCATCCCCGTAGTCGGCGGTTCCGCTTTCAAGAACAAGGGCGTGCAGTACCTCGTTGACGCCGTCATCGATTACCTCCCTTCGCCCATCGAGATTCCTGCCCAGCAGGGTATCAACCCCGACAACCTCGAGGAAAAAATTTCCGCCCCGCCGGACGACTCCGCAAAGTTCGTCGGCCTCGCATTCAAGCTCTGGAGCGACCCGTTCGTAGGCAAGCTCGTGTTCTTCCGCGCATATCGCGGCAAGCTGAGCAAGGGCGACACCATTTACAATCCGCGCACCCGCAAGACGGATCGCATCAGCCGAATCATCCAGATTCAGGCCGACAAGCGTGAGGACGTCGACACCTGCTACTCCGGCGACATCGCTGCAATCGTGGGCCTTCGCAATGTCACCACGGGCGACACGCTCTGTGACGAGGACGTGGAAATCATGCTTGAGCCCCCGTCCTTCCCGGACCCGGTCATCAGCATGGCCATCGAGCCGAAGACCAAGGGCGACCAGGACAAAATGTCCGTGGGTCTCTCCCGTCTCTCGGAAGAGGATCCTACCTTCCGCGTCTTCACCAACGAGGAAACCGGCCAGACGATCATCGCGGGAATGGGCGAGCTCCATCTCGAAATCATCTGCGACCGCCTCATGCGTGAGTTCAAGGTTGAGGCCAATTCCGGCAAGCCGCAGATCGCCTACCGCGAAACCTGCACCAAGGCAGCGCACGGCGTCGGCAAGCTCATCAAGCAGTCCGGTGGCCGCGGTCAATACGGCCACGTGGAAGTCGACATTCGCCCAGGTGCCAGTGGCACCGGCCACGTCGTCGAAAACAAGGTGGTCGGCGGCACCATCCCGAAAGATTTCATCCCGGCGGTCAAAAAGGGTATCGAAGAAGCCTTCCTGAATGGAG
>JAYUWZ010001148.1:0-5400 GCA_043753265.1 Verrucomicrobiaceae bacterium | reverse complement strand
CTTACGTTTCGAACCGAACTCGCAAGGAAGGGCTGGGCGCGCCCCTCGTGGCGGTTGGCAAGGAGCTTCGCAAGGATGCCCGTGAAACATTCAGCCCGAACCGCGTTTATTACGGGGTCACCGCGATTTTCCGCTTTGATAAGAATCGGCGCTGCGTGATTTCTTTCGAAGACCCGCTTGCGGGGGAAACGGTGAGTTACGGTGGGCGCACCTACCAGCTCGCGGCGGATTTTACCGCACCGCTGGCGGTGATGCTTGCGCGGGAAAACCCGGAGAAGCTGAATCTCTCACGCCTGCTGCGACCGGAGCGCTACGAGGAAACCGCTCGCATCGCACGCCTCCAACCCTACGACCCGAAAAAGGCAGTGGTGCTCGTGGTTCACGGGCTGGCGTCCTCACCCGCCACCTGGACGCCCGCGATCAACTCATGGCTCGGCGACCCCGACATTCGGAAGCGCTACCAGTTTTGGTTTTACAGTTATCCCAGCGGCTATCCCTATCCGTATGCGGCGGCGTTGCTGAGAAAGGAACTCGATGCTGCCGAGGCAAAGTTCCGCCTGAAGCACAAGATGGTAATCGTGGGACACAGCATGGGGGCCATGATTAGCCGGCTCATGCTGACCGATACCGGCGACACCATTTGGCTGAAAACCTTTGGCAAGCCTCCGGCGCAGACGCCGCTTTCCCCGGCAGCCCGGGCACTGCTGGAACCCTCGCTGATCTTCAAGCATCGCAGCGAAGTGGGACGGGCCATCTTCGTTTGCGGGCCGCATCGTGGCAGCGACCTCGCAGTCAACCCGCTCGCGCGCTTTGGTGCGAGCCTGGTGAAAGGGCCGAAGAACCTGCTCCAGATCGGGCCGGAGACCTTCAAGCTCATGACTGCCGACACCAGTTCCCTGCACCTCAAGCGGCTGCCGAATAGCGTGGATACTCTCGCTCCGAACAACCGTTTTGTGAAGGCGGTGAACCAACTACCTCTAGCTCCCGGCATCCCGTACCACACCATCGTGGGAGATCGCGGCCGCAACGACACGCCGAATTCCAGCGACGGCTTTGTGCCTTACTGGAGTTCGCACCTCGACGGTGCTGCCTCGGAGAAAATTGTCCCCGCGGATCACAGCGCCCAGCAAAACCCGGAGGGTATTGCCGAAATTCGGCGCATCCTCCGTCTCAACGCCGGCCTGCCCACCAAAAACTAATTCATCCCGCATCCATGCCATCCCACCTCATTCGATTCGCCGCAGTCTTCACGTTGCTTGCCGGCGCAGCTTTCGCGCAAGAGCCCCAGCCCCAGCCTGAGCCCGCCGGGGACTTCGAGCAGCCACCCGTGCTTGCCGCAAGCGCTGTGCTGCGCCCGGAATTCCTGAAAGGCGCGCACTTCACCGTGCGCCCCGAGGCCCCCACATACTCCGGGCGCAATCAATACATGATCGATTCGGACTTCGGCGTGTTTGAAGCCGACGGCAACACCATGCTCGTCCAGCGCCTGGCCGAGATCGATGCCATCGCCAAGCTGCGGGAAGTGTCCCGCTCGGACGAATACAAGAGCGCGCTGAAAAAAGCAGCGCAGAGCCCTGTCAACATGGCGAAGAGCCTCGTGAACCAGCCGGTGAAAACCGTGAGCGGCGTACCGAAGGGACTCTGGAAATACATGAACCGCGCCGGCCAGTCGCTCAAAGAGAAGACCGAAAAACGCGAGCGCAGCCCCTACGAGGACAGTGCGGCCAAGGACCTCATCGGTTTTTCGAAAGTGAAGCGCAGCATGGCCGCGCAACTGGGCGTGGACCCCTACTCGACGAATGAGTCGCTGCAGCAGGAACTCAACGGCATCGGCTGGGCGGCCTACGGCGGCAGCATGACCATGAATGTCGCGCTGGCACCCGTCGGCGGCGGAGCGGGAGCGGCAATCAGTGCGTTTAACCTGGCCGATTCCAGCACGCAGGCCCTGCGCGATATGAGCCCGAACGATCTGCGCCGCGCCTCGCAGGGCAAACTCCTGGAAATGGGCGTGGAGCGCAGTCTGGCTACCACATTCCTGAACAATCCCGCATTCTCACCCACGCACCAGACCAAACTCGTCGCCGCGCTGGCATCGATGCGCAAGGTACCGGGACGAGGGGAGTTTCTGCGCCTTGCCAGCGAGGCCACCGACGAGGTGGATGCGCTCTACTACCAGCGGTGTGCGCAAGTCATCGCCGCGCTGCACGCCCAGACCCCGCTCAGTGCTGTGGGTTCTTTCAATGGGTTGCCCATGTGCATCAGCAAGGAGGGCGTCGCGATCATCCCGCTGGAGTGGGACTACGCTCCCTATACGGAGATGGCCGCCCGATTCATCAGCGATCTGAAGACCGCAAATTTCGGAAAGCGAAAGATTACCGGATTCCGAGTGGTCCTCACCGGCATTGCCTCCCCGCGTGCCAAGGAAGCGCTTACCAAGGAGGGAATTGAACTCACCGAGAAAGCTCTGCCGGGTCCCCTGCTCTGATCCCTCCCCATTTCAAACCAATCGTTCCGCGAACCATGAACCGTGGCTACACAGGCCGGTTGTGAAACCAGCTTCACAGCCCTCGAAAATGATGTAATCAACGTGCTTGTCACTTTGGAGCAAAGAGCACGCAGACTTGGACTGCTCGTCCGCCTGTCTTCTCCCGAAGTGTCCCTGGCCCCGTGAAACCACCCGAATTGAAAACCATGAAACAACCAATCAGAGCCCTCCTGCTTCTCCTCATCGCCGCCCACGCCGCCCACGCCGCCACCGCACAGACGGCCGCGCCTGCCGCGCCAGCCCCGCAACCTGCGGCACTCCAGCAACAGGCTGCCGCAAGCCTGCGCCGGGTGGAACAGTTGACCGAGAGTATCCGCGACATCGATGCCGGCCTCGAAAAGCGCGCCACCAAAATCGTTGACACACTGAAAACGCTCGGCGACTCGAATGAATCCCAAACCCGGGTGGCGCGCATGAAGCAGCAGGTCATCGAGTTCCTTCGCAAGCAGCTCGGCGATTACTCGCGCCGCCGCAGCCAGCTCCGTGCCGAGCTCGACAATCCGCACCGTGTCATCCCCGAGGAAACACTCACCGCCGACATCGCGATTATCGACCGCCACGTCGATCGCAGGATCGAGCAAATCGTCGCGCTGGGCGGCAGTTTCGGAACACACAAGGATTACGATAAATACAAGGTCAGCGGCACGACCTGGAATGGATACACGGAGTACCGGCTGAACGAGGACTATAAGCAAAACAAGCGCGACACCCGGCGGGCGGGCGAGGAAAAGGGAAAACTCTTTAACGCCATAGATGAGACGGTGAAACGCCTGGAATTCAGCAATCGCGCGCTACGCGGCCGCCTTGCGGGACAGTCTGCCGCCTCGGCAAAACGCATCCAGGCCGACATCGCCCGCAACGAGACCCTTATCGCCACATTGCAGGGCGATCGAAATTCCCTGGTCTCCCCTGCCGCGGAAACGCTGCGCCCACTCGGACGGAAGGAAGCCACGGACATTGAGAACCGGATTAAACAAGCCGCCGACGCCGCCCGCGCCGACCAGCTCAAGATGATCAACCTTTACAACGAACTCAATCGCGAGAGGTACAAACTACAGACGCTCAACGTCGCGCTTTCCACCGCAAAGAAGGGATCCAGCTAGCAGATGCGGATACTCCGCTGGCTCGCACTTGCCGCACTGCACATCGTGGCCGTTATCGCCATGCTGTGGGCCAGCGGAGCGCTCTTCTTTGATTTGCACGCGCCCCAACTCGCGCGGCAAATCGCCGCCGCGCTGTGGTTCGTCGTCGCGCTCGTCGCGTGGTTCTTCCTTCGTCCTCGCTGGGGTTTTCGCTCCGGGGTGGTTATCGCCTTCGCGCTGCTGCTCACGTGGTGGTTTAGCCTCGAGCCTCGCCAGGACCGCGAATGGCGGGCTGATGTGGCCGTCGCTGCCCATGCAGAGATCGTGGGGGAACGCTTTACCCTGCATAACGTGCGTAACTTCGAGTACCGCACCGAGACCGACTACACGCCGAGGTCCGAGACGCGCACCTACGACATGGCCAACTTGAGGGGCGTCGATCTTTTCCTCACCTACTGGGGCTCCCCGCACATGTCCCATCCCATTTTTTCCTTCGATTTCGGAGAGCAGGGCCACCTCTGCTTTTCCATCGAGACTCGGCCCGAAAAAGGGGAAGCCTATTCTGCGATCGGCGGCCTCTACCGCCAGTATGAACTCATCTACATCGCCGCCGACGAACGCGATGTGGTCCGACTGCGGACAAACTATCGCAAGGGCGAGGAAGTGTATCTTTACCGCCTCGCCATCCCTCCTGCTGCCGCTCGGGCAAGACTGGACGAATACCTCGCCAGGCTCAACGCACTGCATGCCCGCCCTGCCTGGTACAACGCCGTCACCAATAATTGCACCACCAGCCTGCGGGTGCAGCGCGAGGCATCCAAACGCGCTCCGTGGGACTGGCGGATCCTGGTCAATGGCTACGCCGACGAAATGCTCTACGAACACAAGGTGCTCGACACCTCAATGCCCTTCGCCGACCTCAAGCAGGCCTCGCACATCAACGAAGCCGCAACGGCGGCAGGGGATGCCCCCGATTTTTCCGCGCGCGTCCGGGCGGGTCGCCCTGGGTTCTCCACCCGGGCACAAGACGCCAAGCCTTGACGGACCCCAATTCACGATTTTTCAAATTCTTCTTGCACAACCCCGCGTTCGCTGCTTTTTTACACGTGCAGATTCGTAAGCCCCTTTGGGCGTTGGTAGATTGCTAGTTGGTTTTGGTAGCGCAGTAAATTCGCGAGACTCCCTGTGGCAGTTTGAAATCCGATTGTCGGAAACAGCACACTTAGACTTCGCAGACGCACTCCAAACAATATGTCAGCTAACAGCAAACTCTACGTAGGCAACCTCTCCTTCCAAACCCTCGAAATCGATCTTCAGGATCTTTTCGCCCAGGTTGGAACGGTCACGGAAGCCGTTTTGATGCAAGATCGCGCCACGGGCCAGTCCCGCGGCTTCGGCTTCGTCACCATGTCCACACCCGCCGAAGCACAAGAGGCAATCGCCCGCTTCGCCGACAAGGATTTCCAAGGCCGTCGCCTGACGGTCAATGAAGCCAAGCCCCGTGAAGATCGCGGCGGCGGTGGTGGTGGTGGTGGCGGCGAGCGCCGTGGTGGTGGCGGTGGCGGTGGCCAGCGCCGTGATTTCCAGCGCCGCTAGTCGGCCGTTGGGTCTCAATCGATTCCCACATTTTTCAAAGAACGCCCCGGTGAAAGCCGGGGCGTTTTTTTGTGTTTTGGTTAGAGCGGTTGCCAAAAGTCATTTCCGGATGGCGCACTGAGAGGCGACCAAATGTTGGTCATCCATGAAGGCATTGAGGGCGATGCAAAGGCGGTC
>JAYUWZ010001147.1:0-5403 GCA_043753265.1 Verrucomicrobiaceae bacterium | reverse complement strand
GCCTATTGCACAGAAGCTGCCCACGCTCCTCCCATGTCCCCGGAGAAAGCCCGCAAACGGCTGAGATGGCGTTGGGTTACCCTGTCGCTCATTGCGATGGCGTTGCTTGTACTGGCATCATCGGCAGTGGCGCTTCGGCACTTGGAGACACTGCTGGCGCAGCCGGGGAATAGTTTTGAAATCGACGATCTCCGCGTGGTGGGCTGGCGCTTGTTCGTCGCGCAGGCCCTGCTGCTGCTCGCCCTGGCGGTGGTGCTCTATTTTGCGGTGCGGGCGCAACTCGCCGAGAGCCAGCGAGTGGTGCGCGCGCAGCAACTGCTCCGCGCAAACGAAGAACTCTTCAGCGTGATTTCCGAAAATGTCTCGGACCTCATCACCGTGAGCGATCTCCAGGGGCGCTGGCTGTATGTATCGGCATCGTGCGCGCGCTATCTCGGGCCGCCGGAAAAATTGATCGGTGGAGACAGCTTCGCGCCCATCCACCCGGAGGATCGGCATGCCACCGAGCGTGTGTTTGCAGACATCGTGCGGACCGGCGTGGGCAGGCAGGTGCGCTACCGGCTGAATGCCGTGGATGGCTCGACCCACTACATCGAGAGTGCAGGCAGTGTCGTGCGCGACGGGGAGGGCTGCGCAGAAAAGGTGGTGGTGGTGTCGCGCAATGTGACCGACCAGAAAATTTCGGAGGATGCGCTGCGGAGCACGATGGAGCGGTTTGAGCGGCAGAACGCGGCAATCGCGGATCATGCGCAGAGCACCGAGATGCTGGGCACCGATCAACTGGCCGCCTACCGCCGCATTACTGAGACAGCCGCCAGCACGCTCGGCCTGGAGCGGGTGAGCATCTGGTTCTTCACGCAAAACATGGGGGCGATCCGCCGCGTGGATCTTTTCGAGATGACTCCGAACCGACATAGCGCCGGCACCGAGCTGCAATCGTCCACCTACCCTAAATATTTCGCCGCGCTATCAGAGGGCCGGGTGATTGCGGCACACACCGCGCAGCTCGATCCGCGCACCGCGGAATTTGCCCGCGACTACCTGCACCCCCTCGGCATCACCTCCATGCTCGACGCCCCACTGCGCCAGGCAGGCCGGCTCGTGGGGGTGATTTGCCACGAGCACATGGGCGACAGCCACGAATGGACGCCGGACGAGGAAGCCTTCGCGGCATCCATGGCGGACCTGCTTTCGCTCAGCCTGGAAATCTGGGGACACCGGGACACCGAGAATGCGCTGCGGGAGACCCGGGATTCGCTGGAGGAAAAAGTGACCGAGCGCACGCGGGAGCTGGAGCGGGCAAATGCCCAGCTCAAGGAACTGGACCGTCTGAAAAGCGAGTTCATCGCCACGATGAGCCACGAACTGCGCACGCCGCTGAATTCCATCATCGGGTTCACGGGCATTCTGCGCCAGCGCATGGCAGGCCCGCTGAACGACGAGCAGGAGAAGCAGCTTGGGATGGTGCACCGGGCGGCCAAACACCTTCTCGGGTTGATTAACGACATCCTTGATCTCTCGCGTATCGAATCGGGGCGCATGGAGTTGCATATCGAGCGCTTCCGGGTCTCGGATATCGCGCGGGAGGTGGTGGACCAGCTGCGTCCGCTCGCGACGAGAAAGGGGATCGATCTTCATGCCACGTTGGTCGCCGGTGAGCTTGAAATCTGCTCTGATCGTAAGAAATGCGTGCAGATCCTCCTCAATCTTGCAGCCAACGCCCTGAAGTTCACCCAGCAGGGGCACATCGGCATTACCGTCCACGCGGAACCGGGCGGGGTGTCCATCAACGTGGAGGACTCGGGAATCGGAATCAAACCCGAGCATCTAGCCAACTTATTCCAGGCCTTCCGGCAGGTGGACGGCACGGCGAGGCGCGTATATGAGGGAACCGGTCTCGGGTTGTATCTCTGCAAAAAGCTCACCGCACTGCTTGGGGGCGATGTCAGCGTCCGCAGCAGTTTCGGAGTCGGTTCGTGCTTCACCGTTTTCCTCCCACGCGAAACCAAACCCCAGATTGTCGCATGAAAGCCCACATCCTCCTCGTTGAAGACAACGAACAAAACCGGTACCTTGCGACATTCCTGCTGGAGAACGTGGGCTACAAGGTCACACACGCGGCAAATGGTCTGCTCGCTCTGGAACTCGCGGAGCAACAAAGGCCGGATCTCATCCTGATGGACATCCAGATGCCCGAGATGGATGGCTACGAGGCCGCAACCCGCCTGCTCGCCACGCCGGAACTTGCGAGCATCCCTATCGTGGCAATCACGAGCTACGCGATGACGGGCGACCGCGAAAGGGCGATGGGCATTGGCTTTGCCGGCTACATCGAGAAGCCCATCGATCCGGAGACTTTCATAGCACAAATCAGTTCGTATCTCGAAACCAAGGAGCCGCAGTTATGAAGGTACTCATCGCCGATGACATCCCGCAGAATGTTTACCTGCTGGAAACGCTCCTGAAGGGGTATGGCCACACCACCGTTGCTGCGGCCAATGGCGCGGAGGCGCTGCGCATGGCGGAAAGTGAAATGCCGGATCTCATCGTCACCGATGTGCTCATGCCGGAGATGGATGGTTTCACGCTGTGCCGTACGCTGAAGTCCGACGAGCGGTTCTCAAACATCCCTCTCGTCATCTACACCGCGACCTACACCGATCCCAACGACGCCGAGCTGGGGCTCGCGGCGGGGGCGGATCGCTATGTCATTAAACCCGCCGAGCCATCCGTCCTGATTGCCGAACTGGAGGCCGCCATGGCTGCGCCACGCAAGCACCTGCCCGCCCCCCCCGAGGACGACCCGGTGTATCTCAAGGGCTACAATACGCGGCTGGTGGCGAAGCTGGAGAAGAAGCTGGTGGACTTGCAAGCGGCGCAGGAGGCGCAAAAGCACAACATGGAGGAGAGGGAGCGGCTCACTGCGCTGCTACAGCAGTCGCAGAAGATGGAGGCGGTGGGGCGCCTTGCAGCCGGGGTGGCGCACGATTTCAATAACATCCTCGGGGGCATCGTGGGTTTCGCGGAGCTGGCACGCATCGATGAAGGCGTGCCGCCGTCAGTAGTCGCCAACCTCGATGGCATCATCTCCGCCGCGCAGCGTGCGAAGGACCTCGTGCAGCATCTGCTCACATTCAGCCGGCAGAAGGACCGCAAGCGCCAGGCTCTTCACGTGCAGACCGCGCTGGCCGATGTGCTGAAGCTACTGCGGGCGTCCCTGCCTGCCAATGTTGAGTTGAAGACCATCTTCGATGCGGCGGCACCGCCGATTTTTGCAAACCCCACGGAGATTCACCAGATCGTAACGAACCTTGTGACCAATGCCTGGCACGCGATTGGATCCGGCAGTGGGGTCATCGAAATGATTTCCGACGTGGTCACCCCGCCGGGCGCCTGCCGCCACGTGAGGCTGCGGGTGCGTGATAATGGTTGCGGCATGGACGCGCGCGTCCGCGAACTCATCTTTGAGCCGTTCTTTTCTACCAAAGCCCCTGGCAAAGGCAGCGGTCTGGGCCTCGCAGTGGTGCACGGCATCGTGGAGAGCTGCGGGGGCAGCATCTCAGTGGAGAGCGAACCGGGAAAGGGCAGCACCTTCACCCTTATTTTTCCAGAGCACATCGGCGAGGTGGAGGCCGCAGCGCCCCTACGGGCTCCGACTGCACCCGGCAAGGGGGAAAAGATTTTGTTCATTGACGACGATCCTACGCTCGCGACCCTGGGCCAGCGTTTTCTAAAGATGCTCGGCTACACGGTGAACGCGTTTTGCAATCCCGTGGAGGCGATTGCGCGGCTCCGCGCCGAGCCGTTTGCACTCGTCATCACCGACCTCACCATGCCCTACCGGAATGGGCTCGAGGTGGCTCACGAATGCCTGTCCATCCGGCCCGATGTCCCGGTGATCATCGCGACGGGGTACAACCCGTCCTTCAGTACAGACGATCTCCGTGCGCAGGGGGTATCCGCGATCATACTCAAGCCGTACACGGTGCAGTCGCTTGCGGAGACAGTCGCGAAATCGCTTCGGAAATAGGAACACCTTCGGACATACCCGTAAGTATTTCATACTTGTCTGCGCGTGGACAATTGGTAATGATTTAGAAATGAGAATCCTGCTCATCATTCTTATTTCCTGCCTTGCTGTCTGGGCGCTCGTGGATCGTTCGAGTATTAAGTCAGAGCTTTCGATTGTCCGGGACTCACTCGTCGCCACGCAAAAGGAGAACGAAGATTTTCGCAAAACGATAGCACACCTTTCGCAGCCGCAACAGCTCGCGGAGAAGCCCAGGAACTGGCTCCAGGAACGAATCGAAGGCCGGGATGACATGCTCTCCAGGCCGCCGACAGTTTACGGGCCGATCGCGACCCCCTACTCGGGCAGCCGTCCTGTCACTCCGAATTCCCGGATCATTCGTTAGTTAATCGCCGTGAGCAGGGAATGAAATCGCTCGCGGACTACCTGCCCAAAAAGGACAGCTTGCGTGAGACTTGCCCCGTGCGGGCAGCGCTGGATGTCATTCGAGGAAGATGGAAGGCATCCATCCTGTTTGAGTTATGCAAAGAGGGGGTCCGACGGTTCTCGGATTTGCAGGCTGCAATGCCGGAAATCCGCGCACAGGTGCTCACCGTGCAGCTGCGCGAACTCGAAGCCGAGGGCGTCATCATTCGCAAAGTCTACGCCGAGGTCCCCGCCCGAGTGGAGTACTCGCTCAGCGCGCATGGAGCCAGGCTCTCGGCGGTGATGGATCAGCTCGAGGAGTGGGGCAGGAGTCACCTCAAGCGGCAGGAGTAGGCAGAGGCTACCAGGGCACTCATATTCTTGTGAGTAGCTCAGAAACTTGGGACGAAGCAGGCCAGCGCGAGAGGTGGCAGGATGCCGGCGTATGAAACACCTGCTTGTCATTCACTCAAGCGCCCGCACGGAGCGCTCCATCACCCGCCGCCTCACCCAACGCTTTGCCGAGTCATGGGAAAGTCGGAATCCCGGAGGGGAAATCATCACCCGCGATATCGGGCTGTACCCGCCGCCGGCAATTGATGCCCATTGGATCGCTGCAGCATACAGCGGCGGGACACCCTCCGCGAGTGGGCCGCTCGCGCTCAGCGAAACACTGATCACCGAGCTCTTCTGCGCGGATGCGGTGGTGATGGGCGTGCCCATGTATAATTTCGGCATGCCCTCGGCACTGAAGGCCTACCTGGATCAAATCGTTCGCGTGGGCCGCACGTTCGATTTCGCCCCGGATGCGCCGAACCCCTACATTCCACTCATCCCCCAAAAGCCCGTGGTGATCATTACCTCCGCCGGGGCCGGAGGCTACGAGCCCGGCGGCAGTCAGGCGCATCTCAACTTCCTCGATCCCCACCTCGATGCAGTGCTCCAGTTCCTTGGCCTGTCGCAAAATT
>JAYUWZ010001146.1:0-5405 GCA_043753265.1 Verrucomicrobiaceae bacterium | reverse complement strand
TTCGTGACGATGCGCCCGCTATTCTCGCCAGTGCCGGCCCAAAGGTTGAACCCAAGGGTGATATTGCCAATGCCCCCCAGCCCGCTCACTTCCCCACTGTCCTTCCCCGCGCCACCTCGAATGTCGCCGCTCACCGTCAGGCTCGCGATCTTCCCATTCGTTTTAATCAGCCCGGTGTTATTACCGGTTCCGCCAAAAATGCCATCCGTCCCCTGGGTGCCAATCTTGATGGCCCCAATCGATACATCCGCCGAAATCTGCGCAATGTCCGCCGTGGTGGTCCCCGCGCTCACGCTCAGGCTTCCGCCAATGGTGATGCTCCCGATGATCCCCTTCGCGGTGCTCGAGCTCACGACCTTCATCACAGCATCGGTGTAGCCGCCCTTGACGACCAGTTTGCCCAGCTTGCCCACGATGGTGCTTTCGAGGCTCACATTGGGCGACGACACCTGCGATGTCGTTCCCACGGCCCCCATGCTCTGCACAGTCAGCGACGCCACACCTATGGTTTTCCCTGTGTTTCCCGCGTCGATCTGCCCCAAATCCCCATCCACCACCACGGCACCCAGCGAGGTGCCCAGCACGATGCTCGCGGAAGCCTTGATGTAGCCGATGTTCACCAGGTCATTGCCCATCCCGTTCTTGGGGGTGGCAGTAATGGTGATGTTCGAGCCTGCGGCGGGATTATTGATGCTGCTGATGGCAAGCGCGGTTAGGTCGATGAGCCCCAGCTCATTCACGTCATTCGCGCTCCCTCCCTCCGCGGCGGTGCGCACGTGGTGCGCCCCATCCTTGAATTTGAATACCGAATCCAGCAGCGTGTTCAGCGAGCTCCCCGTTTGGGTGAAGAGAGACTTGGAAAACTTCACCGTGACCAGGTCGCCATCCGTATCCGTAAATTGTACAGTGGTCGCATTCAGCAGCACCGCGGGTGCGATGCGGCCTTCCAGCGGCTCAAACGAGGATTCCGTGCGCTTCCTAGGCTTGGGTTTCTGCTCCTTCGGCCCTTGGGCTTGGGCCTGGACTGGGGGCGCTGCTTCGTTGCCGCCCTTGCTTGGTTTCAATTTGCCGAAAATCCGGCGGAGGAAAGATTTCATGGTTCGTTATCCAGCACCGTCAGTCGCACATCCGTTGCATCCATTCCCTGGAACCGGGGATCCGTGCTCACCGCCGGTTTCAGGCGGATGGTATAGCTCCCGGTATTGTTCTTCACGGCGTCGTCCACCGATGAAACTACCACGATTTGATCGGTGGTGCCCGATACCGTGGAAAAGACTACGGAGGATCTATCCAGGGTGGCGCGCGTATTGTCCACGATCCCGCTCGAGTTCACGATTTCTACTCCAATGGTCACATCTGCAGTGGGCAGGGTATCCAGCCTCACCCGGAAGCTTGCCGATTTCTGGTTATTGTTGGTCTCGCCCTCCTTCACCGTGAGCGACGCGCTGGATACGAAGAGCGGGCTGGTCACCAGGATGCCGGGCAGCGGACCAAACACGACCGTCTTCGGCACCGCCATATTGTCGGTGATTGGGTCGTTATAGACAAATTGCGTGATGATGTATTTTCCAGCACCCGTCTCACCCGCAGGCAGGCGAATGGTAAAGTCCGCACCCGTCACAGGGGCGAAGGAGAAATTACCGCCACCGCCGGGAGGCAGCGCATTCAGCGGAATCTCAGTGACCAGCTTGTTCAACGCCCCGATTTTCAGCAGCACATCGGGATTTGGGCCAGTGGTATTGAGCACTCTGTCCGTGGAGAGCCATTTGCGAATCTTCCATTTGGTCGTGGGTTTCTGCCCGCCATTGATGAGAAAGAGCGTTCCCAGCACATCAGTGGACGCCCCGCGGTAAAACTTCACCGGGTTCTCGCTCCAGTAGCTGGTGATGTTCGCCTTCGCATAGGGCGGCAGTTGCGGTGGCCCGGCAAATCCGCCCATCTTGATGCTCGTCCACGCCACGACATCCGCAGGCAGAGGGATACGGTGGATGTGTACCGCGACCGAATACCGAGTCGGGTCGAGGTAACGGTGCGAACCAAAAACCGAAAACCGTCCCGCTCCCGCCTGCCGAATGACGCCCGGCGTCCGCTTGCCATCGCCCCAGTCCACCGTGGCTGCATAGTGCGCAATTCTTGCACCCGGCGTGCTGTCCGTGAATGTGGCCAGCGGCCGCGAGGAAAAAACTGGGCTGGAGTTAAATTCGATCTGCTGGCCCATCGCCTTGAGCGTCGCTCCGGCGGGGTTCACTACGACCATCCCCTTCGCGGTGTCCGTCGCTCCCAGCGGTCCATCGATGAGGACTCGCAGCGGGTAGACCCCCGGTCGCGCATACGTGTGCGCCGCCCTCACCTCGTAGACGGATGGGTTCGCCGGTGAGCGCAGAATGGTCACAGCCGGCGAAGTTCCGGTGGAAAGGCTGCGGTTGCTGCCATCGCCCCAATTCACCGCCGCAATGAAATCCGAAGGCGCAAGGCCCGCCCCGCCATGGCGGAAGCTCGCGACGCGGATGTTCCCCGTGGACACCGTTGGTGTGGCCTCCACGTTCAGTGGAGTCGCCACGAGCGGGCGGTCGCCAATGCCCACCTCCAGCAACTGGAAACGCGAGGCATCCGAGGGTGATGTATTCACCAGCGGGTCGTTCAGGCCGGCAACGCTCACCGTCACATCCCAGGCCCCGGCCGTCGCACGCGCGGTCGCACGTAGGTTGTCCGGGCTCAGCCCCGCGTAAATCGTCTGGCCGGTAAAGATGTCGCGCACCGGGAATCGCGTGCTGATGGCATCGCTCTCCAAATCAAACGAGCGCACCTTGAAAACCGGGCTGCCTCCCACCGGCATCACCACCGGTTCAAACGCCTCCAGGATTGGCGGTTCATTCACCGTGTCGGCAGTCACCTGCACATTGACCACGCGCACAGCGGAATTTCCGTCCGGGTCCGTGGCCGTCACGGTGATCGCGCAGGTCGCCAGGGTGGTCGCACTCACCAGCAGGATCGCATCTGTCTTGCTTGGTGCCACGCTCAGTGTGGACATCTTGAAATCCACATTGGGCTTGTCGTTGGTCTTCGGCACCCCCTCGGCTTTTTCCATCACATCAAACCCCCGCACGAGCTGCCCAAAGAGGGTGTGCTTGTAAGTAAGATTCACCTGGCTCGGCCCAAACGCGCGGAGCGGATCGAGGGTGATGAAAAACTGCGTGCCATTCGTGGCCGTGAAGCTCCCCGTGCGATAGCGAAAGTTGTCCGTCGTGGGAAAAGATTGCGAGTAGCCGCCCGACGAATTCGCCATGGCAAGCTGCCCCCGTCCGCTGAAAATCAGCTCATTCCGGAACTCATGTGGCAGCGAATAGTTCAGGTTCAGGTTCACCCCGGCCCCGGTGATGCCCGTCCCGGTCCCGGCAGGATCGCCACCCTGCACCACAAAGCCCGGGATGATGCGGTGAAAGAGGACGTTGTCGTAAAACCCCGACTGCGCATACCCCGCGATAAAAGAAGCCGTCTCCGGCGTAAAATCGCGGAACAACTGAAACTCCATCACCCCGTCATAGGCCACCCCTGTGCCGTCATTATCCGTGTGCACCTGCATCTTCAGGTGTGGATTCCCCGTCTTAATCCGCGCAAAGACATGCGGGCTCGAGGACGTCACCGTGTAGGTGAGCGCATCCCCATCCGCATCGTCGCAAGCGATTGGAATCACAAGGGTTTTGCCCGCCGGGACCGTCATGGGTGAGTCCGTATGGTCCGGATGCGGAGGAAACACAGGCGCCGCCGCGTGGAGCGGTGCCACCACCAAGGCAGCAGCTCCAGCGAAGAGACGGGGAAAAGTTACAAATCGTGTCATTTCTGAGAAAAAGGCGAAGTCAGCTAAAGAGATTACGGCAATAGAGCGTCCAACCTTAGTTTCGCAAGCCATGGAACATCCTTTCAGATAAATTTTTCCGTTTCAATTTGGTAAGATTTGCGCTCCCACCCATCCCAAATACCGCGTCCACAATAAGAACCACCAGACCGAACATTCATAGTGGCCACTGTAGCCATGACCCATTCCCCCGTCAAAAATCGAGGACACAGGAGCCGCATGTTCCCACCTCGCAGAGCCCAAGGTAGGGAAGAGCCTCTGGCTCGTCCGTGCATTGGGGATTTGCGAAAGGGACGAAGCAGACCAGGGCCGCTAACACCGAAAACAGCCAACGCCAATCCCGCCGCCGCCCCAGAGCACAGCGACTTCAAAATAGTCACCCCAAGCACCCAAACAAGAGGGCGATTGATTTTGTGAATGAAATGAACCAAGCGGTTCGAGCGCGCACCGCGAATCCGAATCGAAGGTGGCGCGAAGCGCCTTTTAAAAAACGCGTCATCCCGACCGAGGAACGAGTGGAGAATCGAAGATGGCGCTGGTGCGGCGCAAACCTCACTTCGTCGCGGGTGTGCGCGCAGGGTCCGAAAACCTCAGCGTGTGCAGCAGCCCCTCCGCAATGCCCGCCAACTTCGGCCAAAAGGGCCGGAGACAGAGCGTCACGGCTCACCCCCGGCGCTCCCCTCCCCACGGCAGCAATTCTTAAATCCTAAATCTTAAATCTTAAATCACGCAAAAATTCCCAAAACCCCCTTTTGACAGCAGCCCAGACCGTATTACGTTCGCGTTAACCTTCCCGTCCATCTCGCAGCGTATGAACTCCAGAACCATCGCGCCTTCCCATCCCACCACCCGCATGTACCTCGACCACGGGGCCGATGAGTCCCAGTGCGAAAACTTCCGGATCGGGGAAAAAGGAGCCACCTTCGACAGCCCATGGCATTTCCCCCTCCTGGCGGAACTCAGCATCTGCCTGGACTACTGCCACCCCCGCCTCGGCCACTGCCGCACTCCCGTGCAAGGCGTCGTAGTAGGCACCCACCGCCTGCCCGAAGGAACCTACGAAACAACCGTCCTCTTCCTGGGCCCCCCAGAAGACCGCCCCTTGATGATGGACGGCCATTCCGTCCTGGCCCGTTAGAACAGTTCCCCTCAAAGAGCCCCTCCCTCGCGGGCAGCACCCTTCTGCGCCTTCCATTGGGCGTCCAGCGACTCTGTCGCCTTCGCCAAGAGTTACCATTGGGATGTTGAACGTTGGACGTCTTGCCCTCCCGTCCCAAACCTCAGCACGTGACACCTCCCCCTCACACGTGTATAATACCCTCAGATGAAGGATCAGAGGGGCGAACCAGCGGAATGGATACGAAACAACACAGCGTCGGATACCCGTGCGCAACCACCCACCCCATGATGCCCACACCCATCGCATCAATTGCCGATATTCCAATCCACTCCCGCAACACGCAGTTCATCAGCACTTTGCACTACGGGATTATCGGCGACGGCCCATCGCCGATATTCAAAAGCCATCCCGCCCGGGAGATTCACGCGA